>CAXBNH010000278.1:0-4492 GCA_963976905.1 uncultured Algibacter sp. | reverse complement strand
AAATCTTCTTTTTGATTTTTTTGTTTACTATAACCATCAACGCCCAAAACAATGCAGTTGCAGCTGGCGAAAAACTTACCTACACCGCTTCGTATAACATGTCTGGTATCCTTACTAATCTTGCCGAAGTGACTATGGAGACCAGTGCCGTTAAAACTTCAAAAGCAACCCTGTTAAGGCTTAAATGTACAGCCGCCACATACAGTAAATGGGATAGTTTTTTTAAAATCAGGGACTTGTATGAAAGTTATGTAAACCCAAACACATTAACACCTTATTTGTATAAACGCGATATTAATGAAGGGGGCTATTACAAATTCATGCAATATACTTTTAGTTATAAAACCAATACGGTAAAATCCATCCAGCGGAAAAAGAACAATCAAGAGCAAAAGAAAGATGTTAGCATAAAATCTGGCACTAAAGATATTGTTTCCACGCTATATAATATCAGATTGTTTGATTATAAAAACATGGCAGTGGGCACACGCAAATCGCTTACCATTCTTTTTGACAGAGAAGAAGAAAAAGCTCAAATTACCTATTTGGGGAAGGAAACCATTTCTACCGCCATTGGTAGCAAACTTTGTTACAAATTGGCTATTGGTGCCGATGAAGAAGTGCTTAAGGGAGGTTCCAATAGCAACTTTTTATGGCTTACAGCAGACGAGAACAAAATAATAGTTTACGGAAAATTCAGTATTCCTGTAGGAAATGGGGAATTGAAAATCAAATCAGCATCTGGACTTAAAAATTAAAAACATGAAACAGTTATTTACCATTTTGGCAGTTATAGCATCATTTTTAGCTATCATTTTATCTGTACTCCCATTATCAAACCTTGCTGTAATTCCGGCAATTGCTGCCTTGGTTTTTGGTTTTATCCCCTTTTATTTATCAAAAAAAGCAGGTCATGTAAAAAAAATCATTCAATTCACGTTTTTTCTAACCATTATTTCTTTATCGATTACTATTTACAAAGCGGTATTCAACGCTACAGAAGTTGGTGATACCGAAGATTTAAATACTACAGAAGAAGCTTCAAAAGAAGAAGCTATAGAGGAATTAGAATCGCTTGACTTAGAAGAAATTGATTTTGAGGACGCCCCTGTTGAATAATTCTGAATGAGAATCCGTTGTTTGCTCTTTTTTTGACAAAAATCAACGCCCAATATTTTCTCATAGGATAATATCGTAAATTGCGAAAGATTCTTTTTCAATTAAAGAAAACTGGATAAACCCCATGAAAACCTTTTGCATACTCTCAGCATTTGCGTTAGTTGGCACTTGTGCTACAACTAAGTACTCTACCAAAATTCAAGATTTAAAAAACAGTATCCAATTAGTTGACAGCATTTTAGTTGCAAAATACACCAACACCATTACGTCCCAAGAATTAAAAACTCACCTATATGAATTCTCATCTGGCGACTACCAAGGCAGAAAAACGGGCGAGGTTGGACAAAAATTAGCTGCCAAATTTCTTAAAACATATTATCAAAATGAGACTATTGCCTCTCCAATGGGCGATTCTATTTATTATCAAACCATCCCTAAGTCATTTTTTCCAAAGAATATCAAATCTTCAGAAAATGTATTGGCGTATATAAAAGGTACTGAAAAACCAGATGAAATTATCATTATTTCTGCGCATTTAGATCATCTTGGCATTTCAAAAAATGGCAAAATAAATTACGGTGCCGATGATGATGGTTCCGGTACTGTGGCCATTATGGAAATGGCCCAAGCATTTAATGAAGCAAAAAAAGATGGTTTTGGGCCTAAAAGAAGTATTTTGTTCCTTCATTTAACTGCGGAAGAATTAGGTAAATTAGGTTCAGAATACTACACCCAACATCCTGTGTTTCCATTGGAAAACACTATTGTAGACTTAAATATTGATATGATTGGGCGTGTGGATAAAACACATGAAGAAAACAGAAATTATTTGTATCTAATCGGTTCAAACAGGTTAAGCAATGAACTGCATTACCTTTCTGAAAAAGTAAACAACACCTATGCAAATATAGATTTGGACTACAGGTATAATGCTATTGACGATAGAAACCAATATTACACCAGATCAGATCATTATAACTTTGCCAAGCATGGCGTACCCGTTATTTTTTATTTTAACGGAGAGCATGCAGACTATCATCGCGAAACCGATACGCCAGATAAAATTGATTACAAATTGCTGGAAAAGCGCACAAAACTTATATTTGCTACGGCATGGCAACTTGCTAATCAAGAAAACCGTATCAAAGTGGATGCTAATATGTAATTAGAATCCATAAAACCATTGATGATTAAAAAACAAAATAGCATTAAACACATGAAAAAGATAACACTTTTATTAAGCCTTGCCGTATTCATTTATGCTTGTGGCGCATGCCAAAATAAAAATGCAGACACAAAAACAGCAGATGTTACAGATTTTGCAAAAACCATAACCGCCGCAGCATTAAAAGATGCACTATACACTTACGCATCAGACGATTTTGAAGGTAGAAAAACAGGAGAGCCCGGACAGAAAAAAGCCATTGAGTTCATAAAAAAACATTATCAAGACAATGGCATCACTTCCCCGATTGCGGATGGGGACTATTTTCAAGAAATCCCAGAAGCTTTTTTCAATGGAAAAGCCAATGGCGGTTCCGAAAATGTTTTGGCTTACATAAAAGGGAGTGAAAAACCAGATGAAGTTATCATAATATCGGCGCATTTAGATCATATAGGCATTTCAAAAAATGGTAAAATCAACAATGGTGCAGATGATGATGGTTCTGGTACGGTAGCCATTTTAGAAATTGCTAAAGCCTTTAAAACAGCCGCAGATGCTGGTCAAGGTCCAAAACGCAGCATCCTGTTTTTGCACGTGACCGGCGAGGAAATTGGACTTTTTGGTTCTAAATATTATGCTGAAGTGGATCCTGTTTTTCCTTTAGAAAATACGGTAGCCGATTTGAATATTGATATGATTGGACGTGTGGATCCTGCACATGAAGGAAAAGACAATTATGTGTATTTGATAGGCTCTGACAAATTAAGCAAAGAATTGCACAACCTATCTGAAGAAGTGAATAAAAAATATATCAATCTGGATTTAGATTATACTTATAATGATGAAAACGATCCAAACCGTTTTTATTACAGATCTGACCATTACAACTTTGCAAAAAATAACATTCCAGTGATTTTTTATTTTAATGGTGTGCATGATGATTACCACCAACCATCAGATACGCCAGATAAAATAAATTATGAGTTTTTAGAAACCCGTGCCCGGTTGGTTTTCTATACCGCTTGGGAATTGGCAAATAGTAAGCAACGGATAAAGGTTGATTGAATATCAATTAGGTCAGCTAATGGTTTGGTTTTGATTAACAAAAAACATAACGTTAATCTTAAATTTTAGCCTGATAGGTATATAAATCAAAGTATCGGCCTTCCAAAGCAATCAATTCATCGTGCGTGCCACGTTCTGCAATTTTTCCAGCTTCAATCACTAAAATTTGGTCTGCTTTACGTATGGTGCTCAAACGGTGGGCAATAACGATGGTGGTTCTATCTTTTATCAATTCTGATAAACTTTTCTGAATCAAGGCTTCGCTTTCCGTATCCAGATTGGAAGTGGCCTCATCTAAAATAATGATTTTTGGGTTTGCCAAAATAGCTCGTGCAATCGCCAAACGTTGGCGTTGCCCGCCCGATAATTTCACGCCCCGCTCCCCTATCAAGGTATTCAAACCGTCATCAAATCTATCGGTAAATTCATTGACGTAGGCTGCTTTTACTGCGTTTTGCAGTTCTTCTTCTGTCGCATTTGGCCTTGGGAACATAATATTTTCCCGAATGGTGCCCTCAAACAAAAATTCGTCTTGCAACACGACACCCAAATACTTTCTGAAACTGCTCAATTTTACTTTGGAAACATCTTGATCATCAATAGTGACGGTTCCTGATTTCGGATTTAAAAACGTTGCCGATAATCCTGCGATGGTTGATTTTCCCGAACCTGAACTACCCACCAAAGCTGTTACCGAACCCGCTGGCGCTTTAAAACTGATATTGTGCAACACATTTTTTCCTTCGTCATAAGAAAACGATACATCTTCAAATTGAATATCGCCTTTTATGGTTTTAAGAGTGATGGTTCTATCTGCGTTATCTTCTTCAGCTGTTTCATTCATCAATTCTTCAGTTCTATCCAATCCTGCCAAGGCCTCGGTAAGTTGGCTCCCTATATTGCTCATTTGAACAATGGGTGCAATCATAAACCCCAGTAAAAGCGTAAAGGATAAAAAATCTCCAACGGTTAATTGCCCCATCATGATTTTATAACCACCAATGCCCATAATGCCTGTGGAAGCAACCCCCAATAAAAACGTGGATGTGCTGGTCATTAATGCCGTGGCGGTCAAACTCTTTTTCACATTTTGGAACAAACGCTCCACGCCTTTTTCAAAAGCCTTATTCTCTTGGTCTTCGG
>CAXBNH010000277.1:0-4516 GCA_963976905.1 uncultured Algibacter sp. | reverse complement strand
TCTTTGAGGAAAAAAGACTTTGCGTTTGTGATTTAAGCGACATTCTCGGAATGAATATTTCTGCAATCTCTCAACACTTGAGAAAAATGAAAGACCGAAATCTTTTGAAAACCGATAGAGAAGCCCAAACGATTTTTTACTCACTTACAGCTGAATATGAAAAAATATTAAATCCATTCTTTGAGATACTTGATAAAAACAAAATTTTAGAAACAATATGAAAAGTGAGAACAAATTAATTGGTGCAGGTTTGTTAACTGCAATTACAGCTTCATTATGTTGTATTACACCAGTTTTGGCTCTAATTGCAGGAACAAGCGGAATTGCTTCAACATTTTCTTGGATAGAACCTTTTAGACCTTACCTCATTGGATTGACAATTTCTGTTCTTGGTTTTGCCTGGTATCAAAAACTAAAATCTCGAAAAGAAATTGACTGTGAATGTGAAACGGACGAAAAACCAAAATTTATACAAACAAAAACCTTTTTAGGAATTGTAACCGCATTTGCAATTGTGATGTTGGCTTTCCCATACTATTCAGGAATTTTTTACCCAAACACAGAAAAGCAAGTAATCGTAGTCGACAAATCGGACATTAAAACAACTGAATTTAAAATCAGCGGAATGACTTGTGCAAGTTGCGAAGAACACGTAAATCACGAAGTAAATAAACTCAATGGAATCGTAAACTCAAAAGCGTCCTACGAAAATGGAAACGCAATCATTGAATTTGACAAGA
Source organism: uncultured Algibacter sp. (assembly GCA_963976905.1). Lineage (GTDB taxonomy): Bacteria > Bacteroidota > Bacteroidia > Flavobacteriales > Flavobacteriaceae > Pseudalgibacter. The sequence continues at coordinate 3,776 of CAXBNH010000277.1, read as the reverse complement.
CCAAAACCAACGAAACGGAAATTGAGAAAGCAATTAACTCAACAGGTTATAAAGTAACCTACAAAAAGGAAAATTGAATGGAAACTATATTAAAATCAGAAATTACCTGTCCAAACTGCGGACACAAAAAAGTAGAAGAAATGCCAACTGATGCTTGTCAATTTTTTTACGAGTGTGAGGATTGCAAAACGGTTTTGAAACCAAAAAAAGGTGATTGTTGTGTTTATTGTAGTTATGGTTCTGTAAAATGTCCTTCTATTCAAGAGAAAGAAAGTTGTAATGATTCAAGTTGTTCCTAAAAAATCTAATTGACAAATAATGAAAACTGAACAGCACAAATTACCAATTGATTTAATCTTGGATATTAAAACCAGATTAAAAACATTAAGTGGTCAAATCAATGGCATTGTTAAAATGCTGGATGACGGAAAAGACCCAGAGCAAATAAACATCCAGTTCAAATCCATAGATAAAGGCATTCAAAAAGCACACTACTTGTTGTTGGATGAAGTCTATCGAAAAGCACTTGCCATTGGAATTGTAAAAGCTGTGGACTCTTGCCCAGGAAATTGTGGCAATGAAGATAAAATAGCCTATTTGAAAGACGAATTTCCAAATATAGAATTATCAGATTTAACCAATAAACTAAAAGAAATTCAAACTATTGAGACCCGACTGAAAGCATACAACGAAAAAAAAGCTTAAAAAAGTTTGGTTACCCCCTCACCTCCGTTCTCATCTTTGTTCTATTATTAATTTAAACTTAAAATAAGATGAATTGTGCAACAATCACGAATTCATTGAAAAAAAAAAGAACATTATGAGTAAACGACAAATCGAAATATTTACAGCAGGTTGTCCAGTATGTGAGCCTGTGGTGCAATTAGTAAAAGAGACAGCAGGAAAGGATTGCGAAATCACACTTCATAATCTGTCCGAGCAATGCGAAAGTAAAATCTGTGTTTCCAAAATGAAGGAATATGGGGTCAAAAGAGTTCCTGCTATTGCTGTTAATGGAAAACTATTAGACTCCTGTACAAACATCGAAATAACAAAAGATGATTTGATTAATGCAGGAATAGGAAGCTGTTAGGTATGGCAATCGCTAAATTAAACAAAAAGGCATCAATGAACTGCTATATTTTCAGCAGCTTCCTTAAAACCTTGTTGTTGGGGGCCATTGCTTTTAACAGGAGTTGCAGGAATTAGTGGAAGTTCTGTCTATTTTTCTTGGCTCATAATCTTGAAACCATATTTGTTGGTCATAGCATTTTTATCATTGGAATTCGCTTTTTATCAAGTTTATAAAAAAAAAGAAGGTAGACGATTGTGGCAACTGAAAAACTGATAAACCATCATTTTTTAAATCGAAATTCTATTTGTGGTTAGTTACAGTGTTTGTTGTTGTAATGACATTGGTTTCTTATTATCCGCAAATATTTCACCCAATGGCCACAAAAGGAATTGTTGCGACAACCAATACACATATTCAAACTGTAAAGTTGAAGGTTGAAGGGATGGTATGTTCTGGTTGTGAAGAAAATATTAATCATTCTGTAAATAAAATAGATGGGGTTGTACAAGTTAAAACGTCTTACGAAGAAGGCATTTCTATAATAGTATTCGACACTGTTAAAACTAATGTAAGTAAAATAAAAAAATCGTCGAATCAATGGGATATATAATTAAAAATAATACGAATGAATAGATTAATCATAATAGCAATAGTTAGCCTATCAGTAACAACAACCTTTGCCCAAGGCCCACCAATCTTTACCGATACTCCAATTTTATTGGGTTTAGATGGTGGCGGTGTGAGAACATTTGGCAGGTTTATTGCAAAAGAAAATGCAACAATTTATGTGCAACCCGTTGCTTTACCATACAATTTCGGAAGTAAATTTCAAGTAGGTACGGTTGTAAAGTACATCAACAAAAACCCAGATGGATTGGCTTCTCAATCAGGATTTGGCGATGTTGAAGCTTTTGCTAAATTACAATTGTTTAAAAAGGATGGTAAGGCAAAAACCTTTCGAGTTATTGCTAAATTAAATCAAGTTTTTCCAACAGGAAAAACAGATGTCAATCCTACTATTGGTAACGATTCTTGGCAATCCCAATTAGGTTTGGTAAGTGGGTACGTAACATTAAAATACGGTGTTTATGCAGAAATCGCTTATAATGTTACATCTAACGGATTACCTGATAATTTAATTTACAATGTGGCTTTTGTATATCCATTATTGCCTCAAAAATATCCACCCAATCAAATCAACCTAAATATTGGCTTAAACGGAAATTATCTAACTGATGTAAGCAGTAATAGTTTATTGGCATCTACAGGTATTCAATGGATTGCAGGTAAACGATTATTGTTTGAAACAGGAGTTCAAATCCCATTAGTTGAAGAAGTCCCTGATGATCAACAAACAAACTTCATATATACATTGGGTACAAGAATATTAATCTTTTAAAATTTAAAAAATGAAACATATATTGAAAACAACAGTAATGTCAATAACGATCTTATTCATTACTTTAATCGTAACTACGGATACAATTAATGCACAATCAGCAACTGAAAAAACTTATGTGAAAATAGCAGTAGACGGTCTTTCCTGCCCTTTCTGTGCTTATGGTTTGGAAAAAAAACTCAAAAAAATAGGGACTGCTAATGATGTATTGATAGATTTAGATCAAGGTGAAGCTACTTTTAATGTTTCTAAAGACCAAAAACCAACGGAAGAACAATTACAAAAGATAGTTAAAGATGCTGGCTTTACACCGAAGGAAATAACTTTTTCAGAAACACCTTTTAAAACAAAAAAAGATGAATAGCGCATCAAACGCAATTATTTTATTAAGTGCCTTGTTGCTATTTTCTTGTAATGAAAATAAAAAAAAGACAGAGGAAGTATCTGAATGGAAATTTGTTGATACAATTTTTTTAGGAGAGATTGCACCAATAGGAATTGTTTCTCAAGATAATTTTCTCTGGCTCTCTGATGTGGATAACAACCGAGTTGTTAAAATTGCCCTTGATGGAAAAATTGTTGAATCATTTGATGGTTTTCAACGACCTATGCATATTTCGATTCAAGAAGGTAAAATCTATGTTCCAGAATATACATCGGATACAGTAAAAGTTATTGAAAACGGAACTGTTTCGGCACTTACACTAAAAGAAAATACTGATGCAATTGCAGGTATAGTTGTTAATGGAAATATTTTTGCCGTTGCAGATTTTTATAATCATCGAATAATTTTACAACAGAATGATAAAGTAACAATTATAGGCAAAAAAGGACATAATGATGGCGAATTGTATTACCCAACAGATGTAGAGATAGAAAATAGTTTAATATACGTTGCCGATGCTTACAACAATCGTGTTCAGGTCTTTGATTTAAAAGGGAACTATGTAAGAATGATTGGTTGGAATGAAAACATAAAAGTAGCCACAGGTTTAAAAGTAACAGATTCACAAGTCATCATTGCAGATTTTGAAGGCAATAGAGTATTAATTTACGATTTAAATGGTAATCTTCTACAAATTCTTTTGGATAAATTCAATCAACCAATAGATGTTGAAATTGCAAATGGCAAAATGTATGTGGTTAATTATACAGGGAACAAGCTTACGGTTTATACAATTATGAAAGCGAAAATTGAATGAGAAGGTTTCCATCATAAAATAGGTTAATGTTTATTCTCAACCAGAAAATTCTACAAATCATTCAGCATATAACGTAACACATTACAGTCTTTTAATCCTG
>CAXBNH010000276.1:0-4548 GCA_963976905.1 uncultured Algibacter sp. | reverse complement strand
CAGCAACAATAGGGCCTCGGGTCATATAAGTTACTAACTCCGGAAAAAAAGGACGCTCATTATGAACAGCATAAAATGTTTCAGCATCGGCCTGTGTCATCTGTGTCATTTTTAAAGCCACGATTCTAAATCCAGAAGCTGATATTTTTTCTAATATTGCACCTATATGCCCGTTTTCAACAGCATCTGGCTTAATCATGGTAAAGGTTCTGTTTGTTGCCATTTGTTATTTGTATATCATGTTTTGAGCGTACAAAAGTAACGCATTTCTTAACAAAAACAAGGCAAACCAATTTTAAAAAAATTGTATCTTCGCCCCCTATGACGAAGCAAGACATTACAGAAATAAAACAATTACTGGCAAACCCCAAAAAAATAGTTATTGTTCCACATAAAAACCCAGATGGCGATGCTATTGGATCTACTTTAGGCCTATACCACTATCTTATAAAAAACAATCATCAAGTTACCGTTATTGCGCCTAATGACTATCCAGATTTTTTAAAATGGATACCAGGGGAAAACACCATATTGAAACACGATTCGCAAACCCAAGATTGTGATGAGCTTATAGCAAATGCCGATATTATTTTTACCTTGGATTTTAATGCGTTTCACAGAACAGGAAACATGGAACACGTTTTGGCGGAAAGTGATGCCATTAAAATTTTAATAGACCACCATCAAGAACCTGATGATTACGCTAAATATGTGTTTTCAGACGTATCCATGAGCTCTACCTGCGAAATGGTCTATCATTTTATAGATATGCTTGGAGATATAAATCATGTTGATGCCACTATTGCTACCTGTTTATATGTTGGTATCATGACCGATACGGGTTCTTTCAGGTTCAGTTGCACCACCAGTACCACGCACAGAATTGTTGCAGACCTTATTGAAAAAGGTGCTGATAACTCAAAAATCCACAACAGCATTTATGATACCAATAGTTATGAACGCCTTCAATTATTAGGCTGCGCGCTAAGCAATTTAAAGGTGCTTCCAAAATTGAGAACCGCATACATAACACTTTCCCAAGAAGAATTACAAAAATTCAATTTCAAAAAAGGAGATACTGAGGGTATTGTAAATTATGGTTTATCTCTGGATAACATCATTTTTGCTGTCATTTTCATTGAAGACAGGAACGAAGGCATTATCAAAATATCATTACGTTCCAAAGGTGATTTTTCAGTAAACGATTTTTCTAGAGCGCATTTTAACGGTGGCGGCCACATCAATGCCGCTGGCGGAAGAAGTAATGAATCTTTAAATGATACGGTAAAAAAATTTATTAGTATATTACCAAGTTATAAAATAGCCCTGACCCATGAATAAATTATTAATCCTTTTTGCAGCAATACTGGTAATAGCAAGCTGCAAAGCCCCTGAAGCCCGAAGGCCTATCTCTGTAAAAACAGGGTCATTTATTGATGCTTCGGTAGAACGCAACAAAAAATTAAATGCCCAAGAAGAAGCCAGCATCCAAAAGATCATTTCAGAAAAAAAAGAGTATGATTTTATAGCTTCAGAAACGGGATTTTGGTACCATTACAATACCAAAATAGACATAGACTCTTTAAAAACACCAGCTTTTGGGGACATTATAAACTATACTTACGATGTGAAAACATTGGATGGCAACCTTATTTATTCCAAAGAAGATATTAAACCGCAAACCTACGCCATGGATCAGGAAAACTTATTCACAGGCATGCGCGAAGGTTTAAAATTAATGAAAACAGGGGAAACGGCCACCTTTTTATTTCCTTCGCAAAAAGCGTATGGTTACTATGGGGATGAAAACAAAATAGGGACAAACTTGCCCATTATGTGCGAAGTGACCGTTTATTCCATAACCGAAAATCAATCCAATTAATTATGAGCATTTCAAAATGGTACTTAATGCCCATATTAATGGCATTGATAAGTTTAGCGTCTTGCAAAGCACAATATCCAGATTTGGAAGATGGCATTTATGCTGAGTTCATTACCACCAAAGGCACGATGCTAGCCAAATTGACCTATGAAAAAACCCCCGTAACCGTTGCTAATTTTGTATCGCTTGCAGAAGGTACAAACACTTTGGTTGATAGTGCCTATAAAAAGAAAAAGTTTTATAACGGTCTTATTTTCCATCGCGTCATTGACCAATTTATGATTCAAGGTGGCGACCCACTTGGCAATGGTAGCGGTGGTCCGGGTTACAAATTTGATGACGAGTTCCATCCAGAATTAAAGCACGATAAACCAGGTATTCTTTCTATGGCCAATTCTGGCCCGAACACCAATGGAAGCCAATTTTTTATTACTGAAATACCAAAACCATTTTTGGACAACCACTACAATATTTTTGGCGAACTGGTTTTAGGCATTGATATACAGGATAGCATTTCCAACGTAGAAACATCGGCTGGAGATAAACCTATTGAAGATGTTGTAATAAAAGAACTGAACATCATCCGTAAAGGAAAAGATGCCAAAGCATTTGACGCTCCAGAAATTTTCAGTAATCATTTTGCAGAAATCGAGCGATTGGAAAAAGAGAAAGAAACCAAAACCAAGGCTATTAAAGATGCCAACATCGCAAAATTCAACATACAAAAAGAACAAGCTACCACACTTCCTTCAGGGTTACAATACATTGTTACAGAAAAAGGAACAGGCGAAAAATTGCCCGAAACCGCTAAAATATTGTCACATTACTCACTTTATTTTGAAGATGGCACTTTACTTGAAACTAGCAAACTAGAAACCGCTGAAGCCCAAAACGCCGTAAACGAAGCTCGGAAAGAAGCCAATCAATACCAACCCATTCCTGCCACTATTGGCCCCGATGCCAGAATGATTACCGGTTTTAAAGAAGGCCTCAAGCAATTGAGCGTTGGAGATAAAGCTACGCTGTTTATCCCCTACCATTTGGCATATGGCGAATCTGGCAACCGCAGTATCCCACCAAAATCCAACTTGATTTTTGAAGTTGAAATTATAGAACTCATAAAATAGCACTATGTATTTATTAAAATTTGATTGGAACCCCGTAACAGGCATTGACATCATTGGAAATTTCAAGATCCACTTTTACAGTTTAATGTGGGTTGTGGCGTTTTCAATTGGTTGGTACATTATGAAACGCATTTTTACCAAAGAAAAAATCCCTTTGGATTATTTAGACCCTTTGTTTATTTACACGGTTTTAGCCACCATGATCGGGGCGCGTTTGGGCCATGTGCTATTTTACCAATCCGAGCTTATTTCACAAGATTTTTTCAGCATTTTTCTACCTTTTAAGTTTAAAGGCGGTTTTGAATTTACAGGCTTTCAAGGACTGGCAAGCCACGGTGCTGCCATAGGCATTATCATTGGCATGTATTTGTACCGAAGAAAATACAAGTACAAATCCATTCTTTGGATTCTGGACCGTATTGTGATTCCTGTAGCTTCCGGCGCCATTTTTATTCGGATAGGAAATTTTATAAATTCTGAAATCATTGGAAAAGTTACCGATTCTGCTTTAGGTGTCCGATTCATTCAAGATCAATATTATAAAAGTGAAATTGTACAGCGCACGGGCATCAAAGATGTGCAGGAAGCCTACAATGCCGTTACCACTAATCCGCAATTTCAAAATTTATTGGATGCCGTTCCTTACAGACATCCTGCGCAATTATACGAATCGTTTTGTTATATTTTCGTGTTTTTGATTTTAGGCTATTTCTATTTAAAAACCAATAAAAAAGACCAAACCGGCTTTTTGTTTGGGTTATTTTTAGTCTTATTATGGACCATCCGTTTTTTTGTGGAATTTGCAAAAGAACCACAAGGCGAAGAATACATCAATTGGTTTGGATTGAATACCGGGCAATGGTTAAGCATTCCTTTTGTGTTGATTGGCCTCTACTTTATGTTTGTTTACAAACCTAAAACAGCCGTTAAATAAGATGCATTTTAAATCCTTTTTTTTCATATTGTTTTTAGGTTTATTAGCATTGAACAATACGTCTTGTAAACAAGAAAGGAAAACCATCAAGCAAACCAAAGTCAGCTTTAAAAAAGATGGCGAACTTAGTATTTACAAATCATCTACAGATTCCATCATCAAAAAACTTGATATTGAATTGGCTGAAACTGAATATGAAACACAAACAGGCTTGATGTACCGGGATGCCATGAAACCAAATGAAGGCATGCTATTTGTTTTTAAAGACGAAACAGAACGCTTCTTTTACATGAAGAACACCAAAATCCCTTTGGATTTAATTTATATCGATGGAAACAAAAAAATAGTCAGTTTTCAAAAAAATGCGAAACCGTTTGATGAAAGCTCATTACCTTCCAACAAACCTGCAAAATATGTATTGGAAGTGAATGCTGGATTAACGGATATTTGGCAGCTTTCTGTTGGAGATAGCGTTGGTTTTCTTCCTCTAAAATAGATTAAAATAATTACCTTCATCATATAAAACAGTATCCTTTTTATAATAGAAGTCATCTTGACTTTTTTTTTGATAGTAAAGAACCACCGTTAAAAACGGTGGCTTTGGT
>CAXBNH010000275.1:0-4555 GCA_963976905.1 uncultured Algibacter sp. | reverse complement strand
ATTCATCTGCGGGCGAGGCATGAAAACCATTTCCTGAAGCGAATACAAAAGGCCTGATGTAAAGTGAACTTCCTTCGCTTTTAGGAATCCAATCGCTATCTACTTGTAAAAGTGTTTTTAAACCTTCCATAAAATATTCCTCTGGTAATTCAGGAATCGCCAAACGTTTTGATGAAATGTTCAATCGCTTGCAGTTGTCTAACGGACGGAAAAGAAAAATATCCTCATTCGCATCTTTATAAGCTTTTAAGCCTTCAAAAACAGATTGGCCATAATGGAAAATCTTAGATGAAGGATCTAGCGTAATAGGCTGATAGGGAACGACTTTAGGGGCTTGCCATTCGCCATTTTTGTAGACGCATAATAACATGTGATCAGAAAAGACTTTGCCAAAACTTAAGTTATCAAAATCTACATTACTAATTTTAGAGGTCTTTGCCTTCTGGATTCCTATGTTATTAATTGCTGTGCTCATGGCTCATGATATTATATCGTACAAATTTAAGTAAATAACTATTTATAAAAAAAGTATAAGTTATCAAAAAAAGCATGCTTTATAGCTTATTTTTACAAAAAGTCCAAGTTATTGTAAACTTGTAGTTTTTAAAGTAAAACAGTTTAAGCCAAAACGATTCATGAAACGCAACATAGTCATTACTGCCGATGGCTCATCAACCATTCATTTGCCAGATTGGGATGAGCAATATCATTCCAAGCACGGCGCTATTCAAGAAGCGTATCATGTGTTTATAAAACATGGATTGTATCATTTTTATCATTCTGAACTTGTTCCAGAATCTTATAAAGAACTTTCTCTTTTAGAAATAGGTCTTGGTACGGGTTTAAATGCTTTTATAACCTTGCTTGAAGCGGAAAAATTAAATATCAAGATTGATTATGTTGGGGTGGAAGGCTATCCAGTTTCTATGGTAGAAGTGTTGCAACTCAATTATCCATCAGAATTACATGCAGAAAATCAAAAAGCTGTTTTCCAAAAACTACACGAAACAACTTGGGAAGAAAAGCACAATATAACCAGTCATTTTTCACTAACAAAACAGCAACTTTTTTTTTCTGAAATAAAAGAAAAATCCACTTATAACCTTATTTATTTTGATGCGTTTGGTGCCCGTGTACAGCCTGAATTATGGACGGAATCTATTTTTGAAAACATGTACAACGCTTTAAAAGAAGGTGGTGTATTGGTTACTTATGCCGCTAAAGGCAGTGTGCGTCGAGCCATGCAATCTGTTGGTTTTAAAGTTGAAAAACTACCTGGCCCACTAGGAAAACGGGAAATGCTTCGTGCAACGAAGTATTCAGCGATTCAAAATATATAATTTAGAGCTAAATGTTTCGTGCTGTGAAATAGTTCACAGTCGCAGTCACAGTATTTAGTCAAAGTTGCAATCAGTTTATCAAAAACATCTGTTTTTTAAACTCTAAACTTATAACTCATTTTTGTTAAACCTAATATAAATACCAAGTCAAGCCATGCTTCATTTTGTATCTTTAAATAAAAAAGAAAAATGCGCATTTTAATTACTGGAGCTACAGGTTTGATAGGTCAGGAGATTGTAAAACAATGTCACGAGCAACATATTGCAGTAAATTATTTAACCACATCCAAATCTAAAATGATAAACAGCAAAACCTATCAAGGTTTTTACTGGAATACGCATGAAAAGCAGATAGACACAAATTGTTTTAAAGATGTTGAGGCCATTGTCCATTTGGCAGGCGCAACGATTTCAAAACGATGGACGGCCTCATATAAAAAGAAAATTATTTCAAGTCGGGTCGATTCCACACAATTGTTGATAGATTCATTAAAAAAAACAGATCAGCAGATTAAACAAGTTATCTCTGCAAGTGCCATTGGCATTTATCCAGATTCCCAAACCAATTATTATGATGAAACCTTTAATAAGTTTGATGGTTCATTTTTATCTCAAGTGGTACAAAAATGGGAACAGGCTGTAGATGGGTTTTCAAATTTGGATATAAAAGTATCAAAAATAAGAACAGGACTTGTTTTGTCAAACAAAGGCGGCGCGCTTCCGCAGATTGTAAAACCTACGAAATTTGGTTTGGGCGCAGCTTTTGGAACTGGTAAACAATGGCAATCATGGATTCATATCCAAGATTTGGCAAACCTTTATATGTATATATTAAAATATGGGCAGGAGGGTGTTTATAACGGTGTAGCACCAAATGTGGTTACCAATAAAGAATTTTCTAAAACAGCTGCCCATGTTTTAGAAAGTCCATTCTTTATGCCAAATATCCCCAAAACTTTAATGAAATTGGTTTTAGGCGACATGCACACACTTTTGTTTGTAAGCCAGCGGGTTAGTTCTAAAAAAGTTGAGGACAAAGGTTTTCAATTTGAGTTCCATCACTTAAAACCTGCTTTGGAAGATTTGCTTTTAAATCAATAATATTTCCAAAGCTATTTCTAGATAAGGTATTTTATAAACTTTTATTTATTCTTCTTCTTCTTCTTCTTCTCTTTTTCTACGAAAATCATTGCTTAATTTCATTCATAATATGAATAGACTTAATTTTTTCCGTTTTCTAAAATTTTGACTTTATAAGGTAAGAAAGTTTGTTCTTGATAGAAACAACAAGGTTGATATTGAGGATTTTAAAAAAAATACTCAACAGATTGCAATTGATAGAATTTCATGTATATTTATGCAATCGATTACGTTTTGTATTGCTGCATGGAGTTTTAATTATTGTTTGTTAAACTTAAAAAATGAATGAAAAGTCATTGAAAAATGTATCGATAGTATCCGTAAGATTTTAAGTAAAACTAAATATATAAAGTAAATGAAATCAACAAGACGATCTTTTATAAAGAAAACGGCTGCCGCAGGATCGGCTGCCCTTGTAGTGCCAACCATTATTTCCTCAACTGTTTTTGGAGCCAATGACCGTATTAATGCAGCGGTCTTAGGTGTTAATGGGCGTGGTAAAGCCCATATTCAAGGTTTTATGGCGCAAGATAATGTTAGGCTTACCCATTTGTGTGACCCGGATATGAATTTATTAAAAGAGCGTCAAAAATCATTTAAGGAAACTTATAATAAAGATGTAGAGTTAGAACAGGATCTTCGTAGGATTATGGACAACAAAGATATTGATGTCATAAGTATTGCATCCCCAAACCATTGGCATGCACTTTCTGTGATATGGGCCTGCCAAGCGGGTAAAGATGTGTATGTTGAAAAACCAGGATCCCACAATATTTGGGAAGGTCGTAAAATGGTGGAAGCTGCTGCAAAATACGATCGTATTGTTCAGCATGGAGTCCAATTACGAAGTTCACCTGCCGTTAATGAAGCTATAGAATTAATGCGCGATGGCTATATTGGCAATGTCTATATGGCTCGTGGTCTCGTTTTTCGTTGGAGACCTAGTATTGGTGATCAAGGCGTTTCACCTGTTCCAGAAGGTGTTGATTATGATTTATGGACAGGGCCTGCGCAAAAACGACCGTTCACCAGAAATCTAGTGCACTACAATTGGCATTGGCATTGGGATTACGGCAATGGTGATGTAGGTAACCAAGGCATCCATGAGACAGACTTATGTATGTGGGGATTGGATGTGGGGCTTCCCACAAAGATTACATCCATGGGCGGTAAATTTCTTTGGGACGATGCTAAAGAGGTGCCAGAAGTACTTACCTCTATCTATAAGTATCCAGAAGAGAAAAAAATCATACAATTTGAAGTGCGTCCGTGGTGTACAAATTCTGAACAAGGTGCTGATGTTGGAAATATTTTCTATGGAGACAAAGGGATATTGGTGGTAGATGGTTACGATAAGTACTCAACTTATTTAGGACAAGACCGAACCCCAGGAAAATCAGGTAAAGATGGTGGGAAATCAGAATCTGGAATGGATCGAGGTGCAGGTGGAACCGATGGACATTTTGCCAATTTCATTGAAGCAGTTCGCAAGCATGACAAGTCTATATTGAATGCCCCAGTTGAAACAGCGCACCTCTCTTCAGGGTTAGCACATTTGGGTAATATAGCCTATCGATTAGATCGCGTTTTAACGTTTGATCCAAAGGCAGAAAAATTTGTTAACGATCTAGAAGCTGATAAAATGTTGACACGTAATTACCGTAAAGGATTTGAGGTGCCTGAAACTGTATAAAAAGCAATCAAATTATAAGATGTCACATTTTAATTCTAAAGCATAAATTAATGTTTAAAAAAGCAATTATTATAGCAGTTCTTTTATTTTGGACTCTAAATTTTTCGATGGCACAAGCGCCTCAAAAGAAAAAGATTTTCAACGGAAAAAATTTAAATGGTTGGGTAGTTCCAGAAAACAATATTTGGTGGTCGGCAAATAAGGGCGTGCTTTTTGGTAAAAGTGGTCCAGAAAGAAAGGGAACTATTTTGTGGACCGAGAAGTCTTATAAAAATTTCATCATCGAAACAGAATTTCTGTATGATGATGGGGTGGTAGATACTGGTATATTCCTTAGAACAGAGAAGCAACAGATCCAGATGGGTATATCGGGATCCTTAAA
>CAXBNH010000274.1:0-4557 GCA_963976905.1 uncultured Algibacter sp. | reverse complement strand
ATACGAAGCATTAGAGCGTATCAGCTACTATTTTACTGGCGGTTATGTATTTGATTTTAATGACAAACTTAAATTCAAACCTGCCTTTTTAGTAAAAGCGACCAATGGCGCTCCCGTTTCTTATGACCTTACCACCAACTTTTTGTTCAATGAAAAGTTTTGGTTGGGCGGTTCTTATAGAATCAATGAAAAAGCAGCTGCCATTGGAGGTATTGTTGACTTTCAAGTATCCAGACAACTGCGTATAGGTTATGCTTATGAAAAACCTATTTCAGATATTGCGAGATATACCTCTGGTACGCACGAGATATTGCTCATGTATGAATTTAAATTCTTAAGTGCGAAATTAAAATCCCCAAGGTATTTCTAATAAAAATCATGCTTTATGAAAATGAAAATAAAAAGCCACATATTAGTTTACATACTTTTAGCGTTCAGCTTATCTGTGTTTTCGCAACAGGCCAAACAAAAAAAAGCAGATACTTTATTTAGCCAATACTCTTTTCTTAAAGCGGTTGACCTCTATAAAGAACTTGTGGAAAGCAATTACAATAAAGATTATGCCGTTAGAAAATTAGCAGAAAGCTACAGTTTGTTAAGAGACCCAAGAAACTCGAGCAGGTATTACAAACAGGCCGTTAGACAAAAAGATATTCCTATAGAATATTATTACGACTATGCGAAATCCCTTAGAGGCATCAGGGATTATAGAGAAGCCGATATTTGGATGCAACGCTATAAAGATTCTGGTGGTGTGGCCCAAACTGAAAACTATGGCAGAAGCGGCAATTTTATGGAGAACATCAAAAATGCCAAACAGGAATATTTTTTGAACAAAGTACGTTTTAATTCAAAATATAGTGATTTCGGTGCCTTTGAACAAGATGGAAAAATATACTTTACATCGGCAAGGGATGAAGGTGTTTCCATAAAACGGACACATAGCTGGGATGAACAACCTTTTTTGGATATTTATGTCACAGATAAAGATGCCAGAAATGTTGACCATAATTCCAAAGTAAAAGGCGATGTCAACTCTATTTTTCATGATGGTCCCATGACCATTACCAAAGATGGAAAAACCATGTATTTTTCTAGAAACAATGTAGAAGCGAACATCCAAGGCTCAGACAAACAAGGTTTCAATCATATTAAGATATACAGGGCTACAAAAAAAGGAAACAGCTGGGGAAACATAGAAGACCTATCCATAAACAACAATAGCTATTCCGTGCAACATCCCGCATTGAATAAAGATGACACCAAATTGTATTTTTCATCCGATATGCCAGGCGGTTTTGGAGGTTCTGATATTTATGTGGCAGACATCCATGCAGATGGCACACTAGGAACTCCCGAAAATTTAGGAAATATCGTAAATACTAAAAACTCAGAAGGTACGCCATTTATCAATAATGATGACATCTTATTTTTTGCATCTGATGGTCACCAAGGTCTAGGTCTATTGGATGTTTTTAGCACCATTCTAAATGATGAAAATGCGATTATCGATGTACTGAATTTGGGAGAGCCCGTAAATTCCAATAGTGATGATTTTTCGTTTTCCATGAACCCAGACGGCTTATCCGGCTATTTTGCATCCGATAGACGTGGCGGCCGCGGTAGTGACGATGTTTATAGTTATTACAGAATTCCGCTATTACATATTGAAGGCGTTGTGACCGATGCCATCAACAATAGGCCTATTCCAAAATCAGAAATAACGTTGCTTGATGCCAAAGATAAACAGATAGCTAAATTAATAACAGATGATTTTGGCTATTTTACCATCAATGTAGATAGAAATGAAGATTATAAAATAGTTGGTAAACAGAAAAAATATATTGATGATTTTAGGACCATTTCAACAAGAAATGTAGAAACAAAAACGCAAATCATTCAAGCCAATCTGTTATTAAACCCTATTCAAAATGTGGAAGTATTGGCAGAAGTCAGTTCGCTCAATTCCATTTATTTTGATTATAACAGCCACGACATAAGAAATGACGCTAAAAAAGAACTTGACAAAATTGTTAACTTGATGAACAACGAATATCCTGAAATGGTCATCAAAATAGAATCGCATACCGACTCCAGAGGTACCTTGGAGTACAATGACACATTGTCTAACCAAAGAGCAAATGCTACTTATAGATATTTGATTTCAAGAGGTATTGATGCTAAAAGGATTACAGATTACAAAGGCTATGGCGAGCGCAGATTAGTAAACGGATGTGATGATACTGCCAATTGTGAAGAAGCAGAACATCAATTGAACAGACGTACCCAGTTTATTATTGTGAAAATGGAATAAATTATTTAGTTTGAATTAAAAATTGCCCAAATCTTTCCAATTCAACTAAATTGTGACAGAATCAAAAGGTATTGTTTGAAAACAATTCCATCTTGATGGTCACAAAACATGAAAAAATAAAACCCACTAGTGGGATTAAAATTGTTTACCATGAAATTAAAAACCAACATTTTAGCTTACGCCCTACTCCTAGCTAATATCACAGCGTTTGCACAGAACAATCCGCAAAAAAAAGCGGATAATTTATTCAATAAATTTTCATTTTATAAAGCTACCGATGCGTATAAAGAACTAATTGCAAACAACATTAATGCAGATTATGCCACACGCAAATTAGCAGATTGCTATGCGTTTATGCGAAATCCAGATAGCGCAAGCGTCTATTATAAAAAAGCCGTAGCACAAAACAATGTGCCGGTTGAATATTTTTATAATTACGCGCAAGCTTTACGAGGGGTTAAAAATTATGAAGCCTCACGAGCTTGGTTAGAAAACTATAAAGATAAAGGCGGCGAAACCGATACCAGTATGTTTTCAGATGATGCCCACTTTATTTCGTCCATCTATAATGCCAAACAGCAATATTTTTTAAGAGATGTTATTTTCAATTCTAAATTTAGTGAGTTTGGGGCTTATGAACATAACGGAAACCTTTATTTTACATCCACAAGAGATGAAGGCGTTGCAAAAAAATTCAAAAGTGGTTGGGACAATCAACCTTTTTTAGATGTGTATATGACCAAAAAAGGAAGCACGGATTCTATTGTAAACAACAAATCAAAAATCAAAGGAAAAGTAAACAGCGTATATCACGATGGCCCATTGACCATTACCAAGGACGGCAAAACCATGTACTTTTCAAGAAATAATTTCAATAAAAACATACTCAAAAGGGACAACCAAGAAATCGGAAATTTAAAAATTTATAAAGCGACGCTAGTAAATGGAAAATGGAAAAAAATAAAAGAACTTCCATTTAACAGCGATGACTATTCAACCGGGCATCCCGCTTTAAATAATGATGGCACAAAGCTCTATTTCACCTCCGATATGCCTGGTGGTTTTGGGGGCACAGATATTTATTATGTAGATATCCATGCCAATGAAAAAATGGGCAAACCTCAAAATTTAGGGACTGTTGTTAATACAAAAAAAGACGAGGCATTCCCGTTTGTAAATAGTGAAAATGCCTTATTCTTTTCTTCCGATGGTCATTTAGGACTCGGCCTTTTAGATGTTTTTGCAGCGGTTTCCAACGAAAACAATAACATTGTAAGTGTTTTAAATCTTGGTATTCCCATAAATTCCAGTAAAGATGATTTTTCTTTTTTTATGAATAAAGATGGTACTTCTGGCTATTTTGCATCCAACAGAAAAAACGGTATGGGTAGTGATGATATTTATGCTTTTGACAGAACACCGCTTATAAAAATTGAAAGCCATGTTATCGATACAGATGGCAATGCCGTTGCAAAAGCCGCTGTGACTTTATTGAATACTGAAGGCCATCAAGTTGCTAAATTGCAATCGGATGACAACGGTACATTTGAAGTTTATATCGATAGAAATACAGATTACGTTATCAACATTAAAAAAGAAAATTATTTAGAGAGTTCCAAAAATGTAACCTCAAAAGGGGTTGCTGAAAACACCACAATCATTCAAGCTAATTTTGTTTTAAATCCGGACCCAAAAAAGGCCATTCCAATTGCTAAAATTGCTGAGCTACCGAATATTTATTTTGATTATGACAAGTTTAAAATAAGCCAAACAAGCATGGCAGAACTGGATAAAATTGCCGATTTGATGATAAATACCTTACCTAGCATGACCATCAAAATTGAATCGCATACCGATGCTCGAGGATCCTCAAAATACAACGATGCATTGTCCAACAAAAGAGCCGATGCCACATATAAATACCTAATTTCAAAAGGCATTGATACTTCAAGAATTACCGAGTATAAAGGCTATGGCGAACAAAACTTACTAAATACTTGTGATGATGCTTCAAATTGTACCGAAGCTGAACATCAACTTAACAGGCGCACCAAAATTATTGTGGTGAAAATGAAATAATACAATCTTAGTTTTATAAAAATTTAAAACCACCAAAAAGACGTTTTCTTTTGGTGGTTTTAAATTTTTATTAGTGCACAATTAATTTCTATATAATGAATAAAGACGAAATTAAACTACTACCAGCTGTAAGCTGGTAGATTTGATTTCCGCCTATAAGGCGG
>CAXBNH010000273.1:0-4565 GCA_963976905.1 uncultured Algibacter sp. | reverse complement strand
GCCGGCAATGACGATTTGCGCCCAGTAATGAGCGGTATGTTTTTTCAATTTTCTACGGAAGGCTTGACCTTTGTGGCTACCGATGCCCATAAATTAGTGAAATATACCCGTGAAGATGTGAAAGCTAGCCAAGTAGCGGAATTTATTATGCCTAAAAAACCTTTGAATCTTTTAAAGAGCATTTTGGCTGCTAGTGAAGATGATGTGACAATTGAATATAACGATTCCAACGCCAAATTCACTTTTGAGAATTCTGAGTTGATTTGCCGTTTGATTGATGGAAAATACCCTAATTACGAAGCGGTTATCCCGAAAGAAAACCCAAATAAATTGACGATTGC
This sequence comes from uncultured Algibacter sp., assembly GCA_963976905.1. Taxonomy (GTDB): domain Bacteria; phylum Bacteroidota; class Bacteroidia; order Flavobacteriales; family Flavobacteriaceae; genus Pseudalgibacter. Next base: position 4,224 of record CAXBNH010000273.1, on the reverse strand, counting down.
CAGAAACCAATTTTTGAACTCTGTACGTCGTGTGAGCATCTTCTCAAATAAAACCACGCACCAAATACGTTTAAAGATTGCTGGTGCGGAACTTAATATTTCTGCCGAAGATATTGATTACAGCAACAAAGCCGAAGAACGCTTGACCTGTGATTACCAAGGGGACGATATGCAAATTGGTTTTAACTCTCGTTTTCTAACCGAAATGCTGAACAATTTAAACGCCGATGAAGTACAGTTGGAAATGAGTATGCCAAACAGGGCTGGTATTTTAACCCCCATTGACGGACTTGATGAAGGCGAACAGGTTACTATGTTAGTAATGCCTGTGATGTTGAATAGTTAAATTCCTGCTTTTCGCAGGAATCTCATAATACAAAAGTAGCAATCTTAATTCTGGTTGCTACTTTTTTTGTTACGTAAAAGTAAACTCTTGACTTTGTCAGAAAAAAAACAATAAATTCGTTTAACGTCTGATATAAAACATTAAAAGGTTTTATATCATTATAGTTAGAAACAATATAGCATGAAAAGAATAGTTATCATACTCTTGTTCTTTGGAATATTTTCTTGTAATCACAATTCGGAGAATAAAAAAAATGAAAAGACAGGAAACTTTAGTGGCGTATTTAAACATGGTGATTTTTCTGATAGGATACTATTTGAAATAGAACGAGATTCTTTAGGTTTCAATGTTTTCTTTACAAGTTTAGAGCAAAATGCAAATCGAATTCCGTTTCAAAATGTTGAAGTAAACGGAGATTCTATAAATTTTATTTTGCAAAGTGATTTTTACACTTACTCTTTCCAAAACAAATGGATTGATAATTATGGTTCCCTGCAGGGCTTACTTACTGTTGACTCCATTACAACCCCATACACATTAGAAAAGGAACTTATAGATAATAGCAAGGCCAAAAAAAGTGAGGAGGTTAGTTTTGAATCCAATGGATCAAATCTGAATGGAACTATTTGGTATCCTGATAACAATGAAAGGAAAGCTCTTATAATTGTGACTTCTTCTGGAAACTCAGACCGAAGTGCTTCACGTGCAGAAGCCATACTATTTGCACAAATGGGATTTACGACATTCAATTATGACAAAAGAGGTACTGGAAATTCTGATGGTAATTGGAATAGTGCAACAATTGAAGAACTATCAGCAGATGATGTCACAGCTATAAAATATTTTTCAAAAAAGACTGGAATTCCACTTAAAGAAATAGGGATAAAGGGGAGTAGTCAAGGAGCTACTAAAATACCATACATTTTAAGTGAATTGGAGAATTTGAAATATGGGATTGCAGTAAGTTGCCCAGGAGTTACTTTACTAGAAAGCGATTTAAATTATTGGAGGAATAGAAATGCAGACCTAATTGAAAATGAAATTGATGTTGCAACTAAATTTCAACGAAAGGTTTTTGAATTTATAGCGGGTAAACTATCCAGAACAGATTTAGAAAAGGCTATAAATAATGAAAAATCTAATTCGTGGTTTGCCAATGTATGGGTGCCAAATCTAGATGAAGTTAAAACAGATAAAAAACTTTTATATAGTCCAATACCGTACTTTGAAACAACAAAGCAACCAATTCTGATTCTGCAAGGAACAAGAGATGAAATAATCCCTACAAATAGTTATGAAACTATTTCTGGGGCACTAATAAAATCAGACAATGATAATTTTAAAACCATTTTACTGGATGGAGCTTCTCATTCAATGTATTATGTTGGAGAAAGTGATTTTCCATATTGGTCTAAATTACATCCTGATTATCTAACAACAATTGAAAATTGGATAAATACTGTTTCTAACAAAGAACGGAGTTGAAAAATAGCTATTTCCGTACCAAAATCAGTCTAAGTTACCTTTTTTATACGTTAAATTATTCCGAAAAGTATAAGATTCTTGTTTTCACAGGAATTTGAAAGACAAAGGATAAGTAGGTACTTCGCCGTTACTGGTTTTTATCGCATTGATGATAGGAAAAACTATTGAAATAACTCCCAATACAATCAAGCCTAAAATACCCAAGCCAAACAATAAAATCAAAGGAATGCAAATGAGGCAATACACAATTAAGCTTAATTGAAAGTTGACGATATTCTTTCCGTGGGCATCCATTTGATATACTTTTTCTTTTTGGGTTATCCACAATATCAATGGCACCAGTAAACTGCCAAAGCCGGTAACCAAAGTGACCAATTGGCTTAAATGGGTAATGACGATGAGTTGATTATCTTGTCGCATTTTGATTGTTTTTTTTGATTGCTAACTATAGGACGCTAAAACAATAAGTATGTTACAAAAAAAATTCAAAGAAGCTTCCAAAACAAAAAAAAGAATTCAACCCCTGATGGACAAATCCTTTTCTAGACTAAACAAATAAATTTAGGGAAATCATTGTTTTATGCCACCACGATTCATTTGATTAAAATGGGTATCAAACCATTTGGGTTGCTCTATATCGCTAGTATAAATGTAATCTGATATTTGTTCTATAACACCTTCAGGATAAGGCATTTTTAACATGATACCAAAACGCTTTACGGCACCGAACATTTTAGCATCCTTTTCATTGGGGTTTTTAATCCATGATTGCATGTCATTTATAAATTCTTGTTTTGAAGTGTCTTTAAAGATATAGCGCTTTTTAATGGCTATCATAGGTGGCGCAAGTCGTTTGTCTTCTGGTGTGGAAGCGTCGTGGCAGGCATAACAGTACGTTTCCATGAGCTTTTTTCCTGGATGCGTTTGCTCAACCGTTTGTTTGGCATAAAAATTAGGGCGTTCTTTATGACTTGTGTTTTCAGAATCTTTACAACTAAAGAAAGCTATTATCAATAGCAATAAGATATATGTTGTTTTCATTTTCTATGGATTGATGCTTAACTTATTAATTGCACAATTCACTAAAGATTTTATTTTAGTGAACAATGACGTATTATCATTAAATTCAGGGTAACCAAGTGCTTTCAACTTCCTTTTTGCTTGACACAAATCTGTTTCATGAAAATAATCAAACATAATCTCACTACTATACATATCGACTTCTACATTTGTGATGTTTTTAATCTCGGATAATCTTGAGTTGATCAAATTGACACAGCCACCACATAGCATGTTTTGAACTATTATTATGGTTTTCATATGTTATACTATTACTTTACTTAAATTTTAGAGACATCATGCATTACCAAAAACGGAATTTTAATTTGAAATGCAATCGTTTCAACGGTGTGCGTTGTAAATAACCGTTCCAAAAAGGAGTGTTTTCTACCTACCATAGCAAGTAGCTTTATATCGTTATCTTTAATATAATCATCAATGGTATTGAATATATTGTTGTTTGTATCATAAATATGTTCGCAGGAAACAGTATCAAAATGGTCATAAAAAAAATGAATATCCTTACCCATTTCTGGAGACAACGCATCTTTTTCTGCCACGTGCAAAACGTGCAATTTAGAATGGCACCCTTTGGTTAGGTTTATCAATGGTTTCAGATTTTCTTCATGATAAATAGAATGAAAACTTGTCGTGAAAGCTACCGCATCCATACTTTTGAATTTACAACCATCTGGAATGGCCAAAACTGGTGTATTGCATCGTTGCATGACCCTTACGGTATTACTGCCAAAAATGACCTTTTCCAAGCCTGAAGCCCCTTTGGTCCCCATCACAATCAAATCTATGTGATTGATTTCTGAAGCTTGATTTAGGGAATCGATAAAATTATCATAATCCACTATGGAATAAAAATGGTGTTTGTCATTATGGAATTTTGTCTTGATTTTGGAAATCACATTTTCAATGGATTTTTTAGCCGTATCCACAATGGTTTGATAAATGGTTGCAGAAGCCGATACCATTATCATATCATCTGAAATAAAAGAAGACGCTTTTTGTACATTGATGATGTAAAATCCGCAGGCAACGTCTTTAAACATGGCCATGGCGTAATCTATAGCATTCATGGAGTTTTTGGAAAAGTCTGTGGGCAACAATATGGTTTTCATAATGATACGGTTTTTACAATACTTAGTAAATTTATAATAGCAAACTATTTTAAACTATGACAAATATCAGTTGTATATTTTTGTGGACTGAATGCATAAAAATTAGCATAATAACGCAATGCATCGTATTTTCGGCACAATAAATGATAAATGCTACGTTATTATCAAACTTAATTTAACCCTATGAAACGTATTTATTTCTTT
>CAXBNH010000272.1:0-4566 GCA_963976905.1 uncultured Algibacter sp. | reverse complement strand
AGGAAAACCTTCAAAAGAAACTTATGTTCAGTTTTTTAAAGAAGTTTCTGAGAAAACTTTGGAAATGATTATCCACTGGCAGCGTGTTGGTTTTGTACACGGCGTCATGAATACCGATAACATGTCTATTTTAGGTCTAACCATAGATTATGGCCCTTACGGTTGGTTGGAAGGTTTTGATTTTGGCTGGACGCCAAATACAACGGACAGGCAACACAAACGCTATCGTTACGGTAATCAGCCCAATATGGGTCTCTGGAATTTAATCCAATTGGCAAATGCCTTATATCCTTTAATTGAAGATGCTCCTGTTTTAGAAAGCATTTTAGAAGATTACAAAACAAACTTTGATACAGCTTCCTTAAAAATGATGCGCTCGAAATTGGGAATGGAATTGGAAATAGAAACCGACAAATCATTGATTCAAAATCTGGAAGACGCCTTGCAACTAACAGAAACCGATATGACCATTTTCTTTAGAAATTTAAGTAATTTCAAAAAAGAAAACCCTTCCGAAGGATTAAAAACAGTAAATGATGCTTTTTATGCCCCTGAAGAAGTTACTGGCGAAATTGAAGAAACATGGCATTTATGGTTTAAACGTTATGCGAAAAGATTGCAAGAGGAACCATTTTCTAATGAAGAAAGAAAAACAAAAATGAATTTGGTAAATCCCAAATACGTGCTGAGAAATTACATGGCGCAATTAACGATTGATGATGCAGAAAAAGGTGATTACAAATTAATAGACAAATTATTCCAAATGCTAAAAAAACCTTATGACGAGCAACCCAAATACCAAAAATGGTTTGCAAAACGTCCCGATTGGGCTAGAAATAAAGTGGGTTGTTCTATGCTTTCGTGTAGTTCTTAATGTCTAGATTTCAGAAAATAGCATTAGGCGGCGGTTGCCATTGGTGCACCGAGGCTGTATTTCAATCGTTGATTGGGGTTAAAAAAGTAGAACAGGGATTTGTGGCTTCAACAGGAAATAACAGTTCGTTTTCAGAAGCCGCTATTGTTTATTTTAATTCTGAAGAAATCCCGCTTAAAATCTTAATTGAGATTCATTTGCGCACCCATAAAAGCACTTCTCAGCATAGCATGCGCGATAAGTATCGTTCGGCAGTTTATACATTTTCCGAAGAGCAAAAAGAAACATCAGCACTTATAATTCATGCGCTTCAAAATGGCTTCCATAATAAAATTATCACTCAAGTACTTTCATTTTCAGAATTTAAACCTTCACGAAAAGCCATTCAAAATTATTATCAAAAAAATCCTGAAAAGCCTTTTTGCAAAACATTTATCAACCCAAAACTACAGTTGCTTTTAAAACAATTTTCAGCCTACACCAATCAAAATAAATTGAAACATTTGAAAAGTATCGAGCCACTACGATTTTTTAAATGGTAAAAGAGCCTTATTTTTATATCGAAAATAAGATTTATGAAACCGACATCTTAAAATAACTCTTAAACACATAGGGTAATGATTATTTTAAGCATCAAGGTTACACGTGACATTAAATAAATAGAAACAAACACATGAAAGCCATTTTCTATAAAATTCTCAACTATATTTATAGGTTGGAAAGTAACATCGCTTTTTATCCCGCTATTTTAAGTTTGGCTGGGTTTCTGTTTGCCTTTTTGATGTATTATATTGAAAATCTCAACGTCTCCAAATATCTGGTGGAGCATGTACCGTGGTTGGTCATTAATAATGTAGATACTGCCAGAACGATATTGACCACTTTTATCGCAGGCCTTATTTCCATTATGGTTTTCAGTTTTTCAATGGTTATGATTTTGCTCAGCCAAGCCTCCAGCAATTTTTCGCCAAGGGTTTTACCTGGCTTGATTTCCAACAAACGGCATCAGATTATTTTGGGTATTTACAATTCCTGTTTGCTTTACTGCATTTTCACTTTAATTTCTATTGAACCTAACGGCAACAAATATCAGCTTCCCGGATTTTCAGTATTGTTATCCATTGTGTTTATGACATTTTGTTTGGGCGCTTTTATTTATTTTATCCATTCCATTTCCCAAGAAATTCAAATCAACAATATTATGAGCACTATTTTCAACAAAGCGAAAAGCAGGCTTAAAAGTTTGATTAATTCTGAAAAAGATGGTAAAATAGATTTTCCAGACACTGCCAATTGGCTTGTTTTAAATTCAAAAAAATCTGGTTATATTGAAGATATTAGCTTGAATGCTGTTTTTGAAGCGGTGAAAGCATGTGATGTAAAGGTGGATATTCTAGTTTATAAAGGCCAATATATTTTTGAAGGAAACCCATTAATGAAAATTGAGAATGATATTGATGAAGACGCTACCGATGACCTATTATCCGCATTCAATTTCTCAAAAAGCGAATTGATTGAAGATAATTATGTGCTCGCTTTTAAGCAGCTTACAGAAATTGCCGTAAAAGCCATGTCGCCCGGCATCAACGATCCGGGCACCGCAATAAATGCCATAGATTATCTTACCGAATTGTTTTTAATGCGCATGCAAAAAAAAGATGAGAGTTATTACTTTAATACATCTGGAGACGCTATTATTCATTTAAAAAGCACCGATTTTAGCATACTCCTTTATGAAGTCATGGCCGCTTTAAGAACCTATTGCAAACACGATGTTATTATTGTTCAAAAATTATTGGGCATGCTTGGTCATTTGCTAAAAAGCAGAGGTTATAAAGACAAGTCCTACAAAAATATCATATTGAAAGAAGCTAAAAACCTTCATGAAGATGCTACTCTGGCTATTGAAAACAAAGCAGATTTGGAAGTTGTCAACAAGCAATTGGAAGCGCTAATGCACATCAAAATTGATTTTTAGTTCTGATGAAAATTTATAATGGTAAATTTACAGGGTTAAAATAGATTATTGAATAGAATATTTATGACTACAGTTAACGGCTTATTAGATCTTTTGGTTCTAGAAAAAATAAATGACAACACATTTAATGGTATCAGCGAAACCATTGGAAGCCCCATTGTATTTGGTGGTCAGGTTTTGGCACAAGCCCTAAATGCTGCCAGCAGAACCATTACCAATAAAAGGGTGCTACATTCCATGCACGCCTATTTTCTAGAAACGGGCAATTTGAAGTTACCAATCACTTACAATGTGAGCGTGGTAAGAGATGGCGGAAGTTTTTCGGTACGACGCGTTACAGCGCATCAAAGAGAAACGACCATTTTTATACTTTCGGCTTCTTTTCATAAAGAAGAATCAGGTTACGACCATCAAATAGCCATGAAGTCAGATTTAAAACAACCCGAAGACTTATTAAGCTGGACGGATATGCTCAAACAAAATGGCGATTTTTTACCAAAAAGCCTCAAAGCCTTTTTGGAGATTGACCGCCCTATAGAATTTAAACCAACTACAATTGCCAACCCAATGAACAAAAAAGATTTACCGCCTTTTTATGACGTTTGGTTCAAACTAAAAGGCGAGGTTACCCATTTGGATTTAGCAACAAAACAACAGATTTTAACCTACATTTCTGACTACAATATTTTAATTTCCGCACTTAACCCACATGCCAGTAAAGCACATATGGGGAATACACAAACCGCAAGTTTGGACCATTCCATGTGGTATTTTAGGGATTTTGATTTTGATGATTGGCTACTCTTTTCAATAGAATCACCAAACGCATCTAGTGCTAGGGGCTTTTGCAGAGGAAATATTTTTACCAGAAACGGTAAACTTATCGCATCGGTAACACAAGAGGGGTTGATGCGACCCAAAAATTAAAATAATATACAAAAACGAATAACTTATTTATTAATAGCAAAAATGACTCATAAAATTTTAAAAATAGGACATAGAGGCGCCAAAGGACATATTACCGAAAACACATTAGAATCCATTCAAAGAGCTTTGGATTTAGGTGTTGACGGCATCGAAATAGATGTGCACTTATGTGCTTCGGGTGAGTTGGTGGTGTTTCACGACTTTACTTTAGATCGAATGACCGATGGCACTGGTGAAATTTCAAAGTACACCCTTAAAGAATTAAAAAAACTTAAAGTAAAAGGCTGTTTTCAAATTCCAACCTTAGCCCAAGTATTGCTTTTAATCAAAAATAAGTGCTTATTAAATATAGAATTGAAAGGGCAAAACACCGCTAAAGAAGCTTGTAGGCTGATTGATTTTTACGTTGAAAAAAAAGGCTGGAATTATAGCAATATTATACTTTCTAGTTTTCAGCCACATCTATTGGAAACCGCTTATAAAATAAATGACAAAATTCCTTTGGGTCTACTTACCGACACAGATCTAGACAAAGCCGCTAGTTTTGCTGAGACTATTAAAGCGATTTCTATTCATGCAGATTTCACTATGTTGACCAAAGAAAATGTTGCAAAATTGAAAGAAAACTTCAAAGTGTTCACTTATACCGTAAATAATCTAAAACCTTTAAAACGCATAAAATCTTATGAAGTTGATGGGATTATTTCAGATTACCCGGATCGGTTATGATTAAAAAAGACGTGATTGTTGTTGGCGGTGGTGCCGCAGGTTTTTTTGCGGCCATTAA
>CAXBNH010000271.1:0-4576 GCA_963976905.1 uncultured Algibacter sp. | reverse complement strand
TACTTTGGAAAATCCAAATGAGAAAACCACAAATGATATTAGGATGAGTTTTTTCATATTGCGTACAACGGTTGGTGTATGAAGCGTTGGGCATTTCGAAGCACTTTCCTGTCAAACCGCTACAAAGTTTATTAAATGTAATGCCCTTGAAATCAGTACTATCCGCCCAATGATTTATACAAATTGTTAGCAACTGGGCGTTGATTCTTCCAGCCTGTCTTTCAGTCATTTAAGGTTTTGTCAATTGATTTTTTGGTCTGCACAAAACTATCAACAAAGTACAAATTTATTTTGTTTTTTGGGGAGGGCAAACCAAAAACCGCCCATAAAGGCGGTTAATTGGGACGGCTTTGTAAGCTCTTTGACAAGCTTTGGTGGTGCGTTGGCTTGTGTGGCTTGCCAATGTGCTTACAAATAGGGTTGGCTTTAAAACTTATACTTCATTCCTAAAGTAACAACCTGTGTTTCGTAATAATTATCAGCAGTCAAATTAAAACCATCGCCGAAAATTGTTTTGCGAATAGCAAAGGTATTTAGTAAATCGGTAGCTGATAAACTTATTTCTGCTTTACCTTTTAATGCTTGTTTCTTTAGTCCAAAATCAATTGAATATCTTTCTTTAATCTTTCCCTGCGGAATGATATTCGGTGCGTAATATACTGCTGATAATTGAAAGTCGGTTTCATAGGGTAGTTTTAAGTTGCTGTTTAACTTACAACTCCATGTATTGTTTCTACTTTCTTCGAAACTAAAGGTTTGCGGATAAGGATAAATGCTTGTTCCTGAAAAAGCATTTATAGTGTTGGCATACCAATTGAAACTTCCGTTAATATCCCATTTTTCAGTAATTTTCTGCTCCAAAGCAATTTCAAAGCCCAAATTTGTCCCTTTCCCCAAATTCTGTGGTATGGTGTTGATAACCGTGGTTGAAGCCGTGGTATCGTTTGTATAAACACGTTCAAAAATATCATCTATTAAACGGTAGAACCCGGCAAAGTAGATTGAACCATCTTCCCATAAAGTTTTATATGCCAATTCAAAGGTTTGTGTAAATTGGGGTCTGAGGTATGGATTTCCGGTTTTTAAAATTTCGGGGTCATCGTATTTTGGGAATGGACGTAATTCAAACTCTCCGGGACGGTCAACCCTGCGGTTGTAAAATGCCGAAATCCTGTTTGCGGCATTCAGTTTAAGCGTTACCCGTATGTTAGGAAACAATTCAAGATAATTGTAAGCATCGTTTTTTGTGTAATAAATATTTGCAGGGTCAATGTCGTAGCTGACGGTGGTTTGTTCAGCACGAATCCCGCCTTCAATATCAATAGTTTTGCTTTCGTGTATCAAGTTTGCATAAACAGCGTAAACATCTTCGTTGTATTCCGACCATTCACCTAAATTCGGGTCGAGAATTGAATTTACACCAGGATTTATTTTATAGGAAATAGGTATTTTTCGCAACTGAACTTTTGAGCCTAACTCAATACGCCCTGAACGTAAAGGTTTCACATAATCAACGTTTAAATCTGTTACAATTTCGTCAACCAATAAGTGTGTTTCATCCGTCGAATTTCTTACAGCGCTCGAATCGGTAAAGGGGAATAATTCGTCCTCGCCTCCTTTTGTATATAAAAAACCTGCTTCCAATGTATGTCCTGGTTCTTTAAAAGCATGTGAGAAATTTGCTGCATAATTGATAAAACGGGTGTTTTCATCTTCTGCCCATGTCCAAAACCGTTTTCTGCTGCCATCAGAAATATAATCGTACGGAACATGTCCACGGTCTATATGATATTCATCTTGAAACAATGCAAACAAAGTCAATTTGTTGTTGTCATCAATAAACCAGTCGAATCCTCCCTTTATATTATAAAGTTGTTGTGTGCGGTTTTCAAGAAACTGCGAGTTAATATCCGGGTTTCCGTTGTTATAATTCCGGGTTGTGAATTCGTTTGTATTTACCCGTTTTCTCACCATCCCGTCTGACTGTAAAAACAAGTTGATATTTTTTGAACGGTAATTTATGTTTATAGCAGGGTTTAACTTCGGAGTGAAAGAATATTTATCCATAATATTGGGCAGGTTTTCTTTTCGGCTTGTTAATTCACCAACACCAATATTTAAACCAACATCGCCATTAAAACCAGATTCGTTTTCTTTTTTATAAAAGATATTCACAATCCCAGCCAATCCTTTTGAATCATATTTTGCCGATGGATTATTTATAATCTCTATCCGTTCAATATTTGAGGCAGGAATATTTTCAAGTCCTTTTTGGTTGCCAAAACCTGTGAGGCTCGATTGTTTTCCATCAATCAAAACAGTTACTTTGTCGCTCCCTCTCAGTAATACTTTTCCTTCAGGGTCAATGGTAACTCCGGGAAGGTTTCGCATGGCATCCATAACAGAACCACCCGCTTGTGAAATGTTATTTTCAATATTGAAACTCTTTTTATCCAAAGCAGAACTAACAATTTCACGTTTTGCAGAAACGGTTACCTCGTCAAGATTTTCGGATGATGTTTGAAGCTCAATCTTTCCAACATCAAATGTTTCATTTAGTTTCCCAACCAAAACAGGTATTGTTTTTGTTTCATAGCCAATAAATGAAATGCTAATCGTGTAATTGCCTTCATTTAACCCTTTCAATACAAACCGACCATCGTTTTCGGTAATCGTCCCGGTTAGTGCATTGTCGCTATTATCCCCTAATAGTATAACATTGGCGAACGGAATGGGATTTTTGGTCGATTCTTCAATGACCCTGCCTGAAATAACGGCATTTTGAGAATATGCCTGAATGGTGAAAACTAAGGTAAATATGAGTATTACAACTTGTTTCATTACTTATTTTTTAGAATTAAACATGTGCGAATGTACCTGCCAATTCTGAAAAAATTTAGAACAATACTATCAGAATGAAATGGTAAATGAATGTTTATTGGGGGTTGTGAACTGATAAGAGATTTCAAAGTTTAATGTGTCACAGATTTTTTTAACAATAGCAAGCCCAAGCCCCACGCTTTCGGTTTGGGCTGATTGCTTATAAAACCGTTCGAATATCCTGTCTTTTGGTAAAGGTGAGTTACTCCCTGTATTTGAGATACAGAAAGTACTATCTTTCAAGGTTACCTCTATCAATCCGTTTTTGACGTTGTATTTTATTGCATTTGTCATTAAATTGAACAATAACGAATGTACCAAATGAAGATTTGAATGAATTGGTTTTTGTTCAAGAATATCGGAAGTAAAATGAATTCCCTTCAGGCTTATATGTTCGCTAAACGCTTCATAAACTTCTTTAATTATTTCTGATACAATAATTGAATCTGTTTTACTGAATTGCTTGTTTTCGATTTTCGCAAGCAGCAACAGGTTTCGGTTTAGTTTTGTCAGTAGGTTTATGTTTTTGTCTATTTTATTAATTATCTCCGACTGGTTTTGGTTGATGTGTTTATCCTGCGCCAGCAAATCGAGCTGGTTTTTTATCACGGCAAGCGGGGTTTGGGTTTCGTGGGCTGCGTTTTCGGTAAATTCTTTTTGGGCTTTATAAATTTTGATGTTGGTAGCGGTAAGGTGCTGGACCGATTGGTTTAGCTGATTAAACTCTTTTACATCCGATGGTTCAACTTCTATTGGTTCTTCGCAGTCTATTTTGTAAGTTTCTAATTTTGATAGGATAAAGTAAAAAGGCTTCCAGATTTTTTTAGAAAAATAGCTGTTTAAAAGAAATATTCCTAAAAGAAGAAGAATAAATAAAATGACCTGAACCAATACAATGCTTTGTATCAAATCCCGATTTTCCACCAAATCTTTACGCACGATTATTTTGTACCAGGCATCATTCACATGAACAATCGATGTTAATTCCCTGAAAGGTTCAATATGCTGCCGTGTTTCGTCGTAAAAATTATTGTTATATATCGAATCTCTCTCAAAATTGTTGTCTGATAAGGGAATAACTTCAATTCCAACATCAAAATTTCCGGCTACCAAGGTAAAGTTTTCAATGGCTATTGTATCAAGATTGTTGTTTGTCAATCCTTTTATAATCTTCTCCTTTTGATAAATGAGCGATTCATCAACATCTGTTATCCATAAATCTTGCACCAGATAATAAATAACCGGAATACTGACGATAAAAATGACGAGCGAAAATATCAGGTAAATCTTTAATGTTTTATGCAGGAGTTTCATTTCTATACGATTTCAAATTTGTAGCCCATACCATATATTGTTTTAATGTAATCTGTACAACCCGCCTGTTTCAGTTTCTTCTTTAAGTTTTTCACGTGAGCGTAAACGATGTCGAAGTTGTCAAACAAGTCAGCGTTATCGCCCATCAGGTGTTCGGCTATTGTCCCTTTTGTTAACACCCTTTTAGGGGCGGACATAAAAAAAAGGAGTAAATCAAATTCCTTTGGTGATAACCTTTCAACTTTTAGTTCTTTGCAAAATACAGTTTTTTCAACAAGGTTAACTGTAACATCCCCTAATTGAAGCAGGTTATTTCCGTTAAATTTTCTGCGACGGATAACCGCCATAATCCGCATGGAAAGCTCTGCCAAATGAAAAGGCT
>CAXBNH010000270.1:0-4588 GCA_963976905.1 uncultured Algibacter sp. | reverse complement strand
TACGGATCCGAGAGACTTATTATAATAGTTTTTAGCTGTTAGCCTTTGGGGCTATTAGCTTAATTAGCACTAAAAAAACAATTAATAACACTTGCCAATAGTCAAAAGCTAAAGGCCAAAAGCAAAAAAATAAATGGCTTACGATAAATTCAATATATTAAAAAGTACCGCGGTGCCTTTACCGTTGGAAAACGTAGATACCGATCAAATCATACCTGCTCGTTTCTTAAAAGCGACCAAACGTGAAGGGTTTGGAGATAACTTATTTCGTGATTGGAGGTACAACAACGATAATTCCCCTAAAGAAAGTTTTGTTTTAAACAATCCTATTTACTCAGGAAAAATATTGGTAGGCGGCAAGAATTTTGGTTCTGGTTCTTCAAGAGAACATGCGGCTTGGGCGGTTTATGATTATGGTTTTCGTTGTGTGGTGTCTAGTTTTTTTGCTGATATTTTCAGAAACAACTGTTTGAACGTGGGCGTGCTTCCTGTTCAAGTGAGTCCTGAATTTTCAGAAAAAATATTTGAGGAAATCTACAAAGACCCGAATACAGAACTTGAAGTCAATCTTCAAGAACAGACCATTACCATCCTTTCAACTGGCGATCAAGAATCTTTTGAAATCAACGGTTATAAAAAACAAAACATGTTGAATGGTTTTGATGATATTGATTATCTTCAAAACATCAAAGGCGACATAGAAACGTTTGCAGACGGTTTGTTGATGTAAATGAGCACTACAAGACGATTAGAAATTATGGATACGACATTGCGCGATGGTGAACAAACCTCGGGCGTGTCGTTTTCTGCTTCTGAAAAATTAACCATAGCCAAACTTTTACTGGAAGAGTTAAAGGTAGATCGTATTGAAATTGCATCGGCACGAGTTTCCGAAGGCGAATTTCAAGCCGTAAAAGACGTTACTAAATGGGCTTCAGAAAACAACTATTTGGATAAAGTGGAAGTGCTCACTTTTATTGACAAAGGCGTGTCTATAGATTGGATGCTTGAAGCGGGAGCAAAAGTGCAAAACCTGCTAACCAAAGGTTCATTAAATCATTTAGTGCATCAGCTTAAAAAGACTTCAAATCAACATTTTGCAGAAATATCAGAAACCATTTCCCTAGCAAAAGAAAAAGGCATTGAAACCAATGTGTATTTAGAAGATTGGAGCAATGGCATGCGCAATTCCAAAGCCTATGTTTTTGAGTTTTTAGAATTTTTGAAAACCCAAAACGTCAAGCGCATTATGTTGCCCGATACCTTGGGTGTTTTAACACCTAAAGAATCTTATGATTTTGTAAAAGAAATCAAGGATGCTTACCCGAATTTACATTTTGATTTTCATGCCCATAATGATTATGATTTAGGGGTTGCCAATGCTATTGAAAGTATTTATGCGGGAGCAGACGGTTTGCATTTAACCATAAACGGCATGGGTGAGCGCGCTGGAAATGCGCCTATGGCAAGTACTATTGCGGTCATTAATGATTTTATGCCAAATATAACCATTGGCGTGAATGAAAAAGTGTTATACACCGTAAGCAAACTTGTTGAGAATTTTTCGGGTGTGATGATTCCTGCAAACAAGCCCGTTATTGGTGCTAATGTGTTTACACAAACCGCTGGAATCCATGCGGATGGTGACAATAAAAAGAACTTGTATTTCAGTAATTTATTACCTGAACGTTTTGGCAGAAAACGGCAGTATGCTTTAGGAAAAGCGTCAGGAAAAGCAAATATCCAAAAAAATTTACAGGAATTGGGACTTCAACTCAATGATGAAGATTTAAGAAAAGTAACCCAGCGCATCATTGAATTGGGCGATAAAAAACAGGTGGTCACTAAAGAAGATTTGCCTTATATTATTTCTGATGTACTTGACTATACGTATGTTGAAAAGGTAAAAGTCAATTCGTATGTATTGACACATTCTAAAGGATTAAGGCCTTCAACTACGATTTCAATTACCATCAATAATGAAACTTTTGAAGAAAATTCACAAGGTGACGGACAGTTTGATGCGTTTATGAATGCCATCAGAAATCTATTCAGGACCAAAA
Source organism: uncultured Algibacter sp. (assembly GCA_963976905.1). Taxonomy (GTDB): domain Bacteria; phylum Bacteroidota; class Bacteroidia; order Flavobacteriales; family Flavobacteriaceae; genus Pseudalgibacter. The sequence goes on along the minus strand of CAXBNH010000270.1, from coordinate 2,525 downwards.
AAATGATATTGCCAGATTTGATAGATTATGCGGTGAGGATTCCACCGGGAAGCCGTTCGGATGCGTTGTGCGAAACCATTATCACTTGGAAAAGCCAAGAGAAACAATTTAAAACACGGGGCTTGGATTCTGATCAAACGGTGTCCGCTATTAAAGCTACCGAAAAAATGCTGAATATTATTATTAATTGAGTAAGTTAAAATATAGTTCGGTTTTGCGTTAGGGATTGTAGTGAAAAGCCCACAGCGAGGCACGAGCGAGAACTTGTAACGGAAAGCCCGACCCCTTTTCGGGGTAACGCCCAAATATTTATTAAAGAGAAAATTTAAAAAATTAAAGACTAAAAATAAAAAACAATGAAATTTAACATAGCCCTTTTAGCCGGAGACGGTATTGGACCAGAAGTTATAGATCAAGCTGTAAAAGTGAGTGAGGCCGTTGCCAAGAAGTTTGGACACGACATTACTTGGAAACCAGCATTAACAGGTGCCGCCGCTATTGATGCGGTTGGAGAACCTTACCCAGATGCTACACACGAAGTTTGTTTGGCTTCGGATGCTGTTTTATTTGGTGCGATTGGTTTACCTCGTTTTGATAACGATCCTTCTGCACCGGTTCGTCCTGAACAAGGTTTGCTAAAAATGCGTAAAAAACTAGGCCTATTTGCTAATTTACGTCCAACATTTACGTTTCCATCGTTATTGGATAAATCGCCTTTAAAAAGAGAGCGTATTGAAGGTACGGATTTAGTATTTTTAAGAGAATTGACCGGCGGTATCTATTTTGGTGAAAAAGGCAGAAGAGATGGCGGCGAAACAGCTTTTGACAACTGTGTTTATACACGTGCTGAAGTACAACGTTTGGCTAAAAAAGGATTTGAATTGGCTATGACACGTTCTAAAAGATTGTGTTGTGTTGATAAGGCCAATGTCTTGGAAACCTCGAGATTATGGAGGGAAACGGTTCAGGCTATGGAAAAAGACTATCCAGAGGTTACAGTTTCTTATGAATTGGTAGATGCGGTGGCGATGCGTTTGGTGCAATGGCCTAACTCTTACGACGTATTGATTACTGAAAACTTATTTGGAGATATTTTAACGGATGAAGCTTCGGTTATTTCAGGATCTATGGGCTTGATGCCATCGGCATCTATGGGTTCTGATATTGCTTTATTTGAACCTATTCACGGTTCGTACCCACAAGCAACAGGATTGAATATTGCTAATCCTATGGCGATGGTTTTATCGGCAGCGATGATGTTTGAAATTGCTTTTAACTTACCTGAAGAAGGAAAGGTGATTAGAGATGCAGTAAACAAAGCATTGGCTGAAGGTATTGTTACAGAAGATTTAGCCGATGGTGGCAAAGCTTATGGGACCAAAGAAGTAGGGGATTGGCTGGCTGCTAATATTTAGAAACAGTTATATTTTTTTTATAAAAAAAGGGGCATTCTGATTCAGAATGCCCCTTTTTGATGTTGGATGTTTTTTATCTTTTGATAATCAATTTTTGTACGTTATTATTGTTTACAGATTTTATAAAATACAACCCTTCGCTTAAATCATTAATATCCATAGTTTTCTCAATGTTAGATTTTACATGGAATACTTTAATGGTTTTACCCAATGTGTCTATTAGTTGAAAATCGTCTTCACTTTGGGACTTTATTTTAACAGCATCAGAACTAGGGTTAGGATATAACGTAAACCCCTTTGCTGCATTAATGGGGTTAATGCCAAGTGCACTTTCTGTAATACTAGGCGTGGCAAAAAAGGTAACTGAGGTATCATAACTAGCGTCATCTTCCATGCTCCATTTTGTTCTATCATTTATGTAGCCTCTAATTGCATTGGATTCTCCTGTAAGAGTACCCGTATATCTACCATTATCATTTTCTGAACCTGACTCAAGTAATGGGCTTGGATATAAATGCATAGCATTTACACCATTTGTTAAACCTGGTGGTATGCCTGAAGGACTTCCGTTATTAGATACTTCACCAGGTGTGGTGTAATCTGAAGCACAAGGCGTACCATTGTACCAACCTTGGGAACCATCACAATCTGTATTATGGGCATAATTATCATCAGCATAAATAGCAGCTATAAAAGTGGCATTGGCAGCAGTTGGTTTTGCACCTGTAGAACTTTGGTAGGCCAAAATAACGTCACCTGATTGTGACAAGGAAAAGGAGCCCCCTACAGCTTCCTTGCTAATAGTCCCAGTTGTGGCTGCTAATACATCAGCTGTGGCAGTTTCAGAAATAGTTACAATGCTCCCTATTGCAGCACCGCCTGTCGGTGCTGTCCATGAATAGTGTGCTTCTCCGGGATTGTTATGCCATGTATTGAATGTAACGGACCAACTATGGTCTGTAAAATAGATAACTTCGCCTTCAGGAATATCTGTTAAAGTAATAAATGTAAATCCGTCTGGGTCATCTAAATGAAAACCGATAAAGGCAATGTCTCCTGCAGTTAATTGTGCATGGTTTTTAAGGGTAAAAAGCAATAGTAGCGTAAAAA
>CAXBNH010000269.1:0-4592 GCA_963976905.1 uncultured Algibacter sp. | reverse complement strand
ATTTTGCTTCAGATACTACTGGAGCCTCTACTTGTGGAGTTTCTTGTGCTTCTACTGATACTTCAGCATCTGCTTGTTTTGCTTTTTCAGCCATTTAAGATAAATAAATAATGAATTGCATTTTTAAATAAAGCATTTCATTATGTTTTGTATTCTGTATGCTTCGGAAGATTTAAGCGCTTGACACACAGAAGTGTTATTTTATTTTAAGTTTCGTTCCTTTTATCTTTCCGATGATTCGCTAAAAGGAGTGCAAAAATACATATTTTCAATCAATTAGCCTAATTTGTGTAAAATATTTTAATCGATTGATTACCAAGAAGTAAAAGAATTTGTTTGTTTAGAATAAAAAAAACAAAACTGACACAGAAATTAAAAAAACAAAAGTATTATCCAATATTCTTGTGAGCCGTATTGACCAATTGCAGAATTTTATCAAATTGTTCTTTTCGAGACATGCTGGAATTATCAATTTCAATGGCGTCTTCGGCTTTCATTAATGGAGAATCCTCTCGATGGGAATCGATATAATCGCGTTCTTGGACGTTTTTTAAAACAGATTCATAATCAACATTATCCCCTCTTTCTATAAGTTCATCATAACGCCTTTGTGCCCTGGTTTCTGCGGAAGCGGTCATGAATAATTTAAGTTCGGCATCTGGAAATACTACCGTACCAACATCTCTACCGTCCATAACCACACCTTTTTCTGCACCCATATGTTGTTGCTGTACAACTAATTTATGCCGCACTTCTGAAACAGCTGCTACTTTACTAACAAAACTAGCTACTTCAAGCGTTCTGATATCTTTTTCAATATTGACATCGTTTAAATATACCTCAGCAAATCCGAGAGACGCGTTGAACTTAAAACTGATTTGGATGTTTGGCAATTGAGCAATGAGCGCTTCAACATTAAAATCATCCGTATTGATAAAATTGTTTTGCATCGCATAAAACGTAACAGCCCTGTACATGGCTCCTGTATCCACATACACATAGCCCAAATGTTTTGCAAGTTGTTTGGCAACCGTACTTTTTCCTGTGGATGAAAACCCGTCTATAGCAATGGTAATTTTATTCATTTTGTAAGTTTGATAGACTAAAATACTTAAATTTTAACAACTGCATACTGCGACTGCGACTGAATACTTATTTTACTGTAAATCTATCTGCAATCCGAAAAAATTTGAATTGGCAGCACTCGTATATTTGGCATGCGCATAACTGAATCGCATTTTATTCAATTTTATGGAGAACCCTGCCGATAGACCTGAAAAATTCCGTTGGTCTAAAATGCGCAGTTCTTCGCCCCTTCTAAAATTATATGCCAATCGGATATTAAAACCACCTTCGGGAAATAATTCGGCCCCAAGAATGGTGTGCCTGATAACCTGACCCAAAAACCCGACTTTTTCATTCGATTGATTGCCACTTAAATCACTCGTTGATCTGGCTGGATTTGGCGTGGCAATGGGCCATTTTTGTAAGTTCTCAAGGGTTACGTGCCAACGGATGGGGACGTTCTCCAGAGTTTGAGACATACCGAAATCCACCTCAAAAGGCAACCGCTCGTTCAAGCCTGCATAAGTGGTTATTTGTGTTCCAAAATTCCTAACGGCCAAAGCAGCATGAAAATCAATTTCTTCATTTATGTATAGCAATCCCAAATCTACCGCTGCACCAAAGGAACTGTATTGTTCCAGTTTGGATGTTATAAGCTTTAAATTTCCGCCGAAATAAAAATCAGAATAACCCACTTGAAGCGCATAACCTAAAGAAAGCGCCGTTTCACTTCCTGAAAAAGTCCCTGTACTATTTCCAGCTTCGTCATAACCATCAAAACTCCCGTAATTAATATAGGTAATCCCTCCATGGAATGTTTGGGTGCGCCTATCAACCGTATAGGCATAGGCTGCCGTACCGTAACTAATGCCTCCCAAATAGCTGGTATAGTTTAGTGCCAGTTGATTATCCATGTCTGCATTGATGGTCGCTGGATTGTACAAGCCTTGTGTGACATCATAATCTACATTGGTCAAAACTTTTCCTCCCAAAGCGGCTTGTCTTGGCGATGCAATCAAATTTAAAAATTGATAGGTAGATTCGCCACCCAACTGTGCGTGAGATGTGAAACTTAGAATGAAACAAAAAAAAGGCGTTATTTTTTTCAGCATATTTACGATACAAAGTAACTAAATCTATCTTTAAACGATAGTATGTATCTTTTATTTTATAACAAAAGAACCTGACCCTGATTATAGTTTCTTAGGGTTTTGAACTTTTTGATTCGTTAGCGCTAACTTAATAACCTCACTCATATCTGTTACATAATGAAACGTCAAACCTTTTAAGTATTCTGGTTTTATTTCTTCAATATCACGACGATTTTCTTCACAAAGCAAAATTTCTTTAATTCGAGCGCGTTTTGCTGCCAAAATCTTTTCTTTAATTCCGCCAACAGGAAGCACCTTGCCTCGCAGGGTAATTTCACCTGTCATGGCTAAGCTTTTCTTCACTTTACGTTGCGTAAACAGAGATATTAAAGACGTCAACATTGTTATACCAGCACTTGGTCCATCTTTTGGCGTAGCACCTTCAGGCACGTGGATGTGCACATTGTATTTATCAAAAACATCGGTATCAATACCAAATTCATCAGCATTTGATTTGATGTATTCCATAGCGATGGTCGCCGACTCTTTCATGACCGTACCTAAATTACCAGTAATAGAAAGCGTTCCTTTTCCTTTAGACAGAATAGATTCGATGAACAAGATATCGCCACCAACACTGGTCCAAGCCAAGCCAGTAACCACACCGGCCACATTGTTGTTTTCGTATTTATCACGTTCCAATTTGGGACCACCTAAAACTTCAATAATATCTTCGTTAGAAATCTTGATGTTGTAATCCTCTTCCATCGCAATATTTTTGGCCGCATAACGCACCATTTTTGCAATTTGTTTTTCAAGTCCACGAACGCCAGATTCTCTAGTATAACCTTCCACAATTTTTTCCAATTGCGGTTTTCCTATTTTTAAATGCTTATCGTTTAAACCGTGTTCTTTTAATTGTTTTGGCAACAAATGGCGTTTAGCAATCTCTACTTTTTCTTCTATCGTATAGCCTGTAACGTTAATGATTTCCATTCTATCACGTAATGCCGGTTGTATGGTTGCCAAACTATTTGAAGTCGCAATAAACATAACTTTGGAAAGATCATACCCCATTTCCAAAAAGTTATCATAAAACTCGCTGTTCTGCTCGGGATCCAAAACCTCCAGCATGGCAGACGATGGGTCGCCTTGATGGGAATTGGACAATTTATCAATTTCATCCAATACAAAAACAGGGTTGGATGTGCCCGCTTTTTTCAAACTTTGAATGATACGTCCGGGCATGGCGCCGATGTAGGTTTTTCTATGGCCACGTATTTCGGCTTCATCACGCAATCCACCTAATGAAATACGTACATATTCCCTGCCCAATGCTTCTGCAATAGATTTCCCTAAAGAGGTTTTACCAACTCCCGGAGGGCCATATAAACACAGAATAGGCGACTTCATATCATTTCGTAATTTCAAGACCGCTAAATATTCAATGATTCGTCGTTTTACATCTTCCAAACCAAAATGATCGCGGTCTAGAATTTTCATGGCTCGTTTTAAGTCGAATTTATCTTTACTAAACTCGTTCCAAGGTAAATCTAAAAACAACTCCAAATAATTACGTTGAATGGAATATTCTGCCACCTGCGGATTCATGCGCTGCATTTTGGCTACTTCTTTTTCAAAATGCTTGGCGACCTTTTCATCCCAAAGTTTTTCCTTGGCTTTGGCTTTCATCTCCTCAATTTCCTCATCATGGCTTACACCACCCAATTCCTCTTGAATGGTTTTCATTTGCTGATGCAAGAAATATTCACGCTGTTGTTGGTTCATATCCATTTGAACCTTAGATTGAATATCATTTTTAAGCTCCAACTTCTGAAACTCCACATTCATATATTTAAGCGTTGCCAAAGCACGCTTTTTAAGGTCGTCCATTTCTAAAAGTGCCTGTTTTTCAGCAACGGACAAATTCATATTGGACGATACAAAATTTATCAAAAACGAATTGCTCTCTATGTTTTTTATAGCGAAAGAGGCCTCACTCGGGATGTTTGGGCTTTCTTTTATAATCTCTAAAGCTAAATCCTTAATAGAATCGATTATCGCTGAAAACTCTTTGTTTCTCATGGCTGGACGTGCTTCTGGGATGTCCCTGACCGTGGCATTCATGTAAGGTTCTTCAGTAATGACCTCGGCCACTTTAAAGCGCTTTTTACCTTGAATAATGACCGTTACATTGCCATCGGGCATTTTAAGAACCCGTAGTATTCTAGCCACCGTACCGGTCTCATGGATTTCTTTGGCTGATGGATTTTCAACAGATTCATCTTTTTGGGCCACCACACCAATTACTTTGCTGCCTTTATTGGCATCATTTATAAGTTTAATGGATTTGTCCCTGCCAGCGGTAATAGGAATAACAACGCCTGGAAACAAAACCGTGTTACGCAATGATAAAATAGGCAATGTTTCTGGCAA
>CAXBNH010000268.1:0-4604 GCA_963976905.1 uncultured Algibacter sp. | reverse complement strand
CAGACGGTGCTATTTTTGCTCGAGGTGCCTGCGATGACAAAGGGCAAATGTATATGCACATCAAAGCATTGGAATTTATGACAACAACCAACCAATTGCCCTGCAACGTCAAGTTTATGATTGAAGGCGAAGAAGAAGTTGGCAGCAAAAACCTAAGTGCTTTTGTTAAAAACAATCGTGAAAAACTAAAAAACGATGTGATTTTGATTTCAGACACCGGGATGATTGCCAATGACATCCCTTCCATTACAACAGGATTGCGCGGATTGAGTTATGTAGAAGTAGAAGTTACAGGTCCCAACCGCGATTTACATTCTGGCTTATATGGTGGCGCTGTGGCAAATCCCATTAATGTTTTGACCAAAATGATTGCTGCTTTGCACGATGAGAACCATCATATCATCATTCCTGGGTTTTATGATACCGTTGAAGCACTTTCAAAAGAAGAGCGCTCCGAAATGTCAAAAGCACCTTTTTCATTGGAAAACTACCAAAATGCTTTAGACATTGAAACCGTTTACGGTGAAAAAGGATACACCACAAACGAACGAAACTCGATAAGGCCAACTTTAGACGCCAATGGTATTTGGGGCGGCTATACTGGCGAAGGCGCCAAAACCGTTATTCCCAGCAAAGCCTATGCAAAAATATCCATGCGATTGGTGCCAAATCAAGATTGGGAACATATTACAAAACTGTTTACCACCCACTTTGAAAACATCGCCCCCAAAGGCGTTAAAGTAAAAGTAACCCCGCACCATGGCGGTCAGGCTTATGTCACACCTATAGATAGTTTGGGCTATCAAGCTGCATCAAAAGCCTATCAAGCTACCTTTGGGAAAACACCCATTCCACAGCGTAGTGGCGGCAGCATTCCTATTGTAGCTTTGTTTGAAAAAGAACTCAACAGTAAAACCATTTTAATGGGCTTTGGGTTGGATAGCGATGCCATCCATTCGCCCAACGAACATTTCGGGGTTTTCAATTATTTAAAAGGCATTGAAACCATTCCTTATTTTTATAAATATTTTGCAGAACTCTCTAAATAATTTTTTGGGCGTTAACCGAAAAGGGGCAGGCTTTATTCGTTGGTTTATATTTTTAAATAGCAGACTCATGAATATAAATATTTCACTACTTGCTCCCTCCTACGTCGGGGAGCTCAAACAAACCGTTCAATCCCTAACGCAAATCCACCATTAACAACAAGCTAATGAAAAACCAACACAGCAACCACCTTTTATTACTCACATTAGCCACTTTATTAATCAGTACCTCTGGTACTTTGGGGCGATTTATCGATTTGCCGACGCCAGTCATCATTTGGTGGCGTGCTTCTTTAGGGGCTTTGTTTTTATTCCTTTTTGTTAAATACAAAAAAATCAATCTTAAAATCCATTCCAAAAAAGATTTTTATACCGTATTGTTGAGCAGTATTTTTTTAGGAGCGCATTGGGTTACGTATTTTTATGCCTTAAAATTATCCAATGTGGCTCTGGGTATGCTATCCATGTTCACGTTTCCTGTTATTACCACGTTTTTAGAACCGCTTTTTACAAACGCCAAACTAAGTCGCATTCACATTGTTTTATGTTTATTGGTGTTGTTAGGCATTTATATTCTAGCCCCAGAATTTGATTTTGAAAGCGCCCATCTTAAAGGCATTTTATTTGGTGTCTTTTCCGCATTTTGTTACGCTATTCGGAATTTATTACTCAAAAAGCCCGCTGCCATCTATAACGGTACTTCGCTTATGATGTATCAAACCACTTTTGTAACCATCCTTTTGCTACCGGTCTTATTTTTCAACGATACAAGCAACATCGCAACACAATATCCATACGTCATTCTGTTGGGGTTAATTACAACTGCCATAGGTCACTCTTTGTTTATTGGGAGTTTAAAATATTTCTCGGTGAGTACCGCCAGTATCATTGGTAGTACCCAACCTATTTTTGGAATCATCATCGCTTTTTTCTTTTTGAATGAAATGCCTACATTCAATACGTTTATAGGCGGTTCATTAATTCTAGCTACGGTGGTTATTGAGAGTATTCGGTCTAGAAGATAAAAAAACATAGATTTAACGCTTTAATTTGTAACAAACTGATTGTGTTTGCGTTCTAATAGTCAATCATCAATCAAAATCAATTACGATGTTAAAGCAATTCTTCATCATCTGTTTGGGTGTCGATACCGATATTTTAAATCAATGCTCTAAAGGCGAACAAAACAAATATGCAGGTTTGGGAGCTACCGTATTTTTTACGTCCATTATTGCTTTTATTGCTGCCAGCTATGCCCTTAATACTGTTTTTTACAATCTTTACGCAGCCATTTTCTTCGGGTTTGTTTGGGGTTTGCTCATTTTTAATTTAGATCGTTATATTGTATCCACCATCAAAAAAAACAGGAATTGTCATTGATGAAGCTATTCAAGCATTTCCGAGAATCGTTTTAGCAATCATCATTGCCATTGTTATTTCAAAACCTTTGGAATTGAAAATATTCGAAAAAGAAATAAATCAGGTTTTATTGGAGCAGAAAAATGCTTTGATTCTTGCTAGTCAAGAACAGATAGCACAACAATACGCACCAAATATCGAGACTATTAATAACGATCATCCCTGAAAAACCAAATTAAAACCAAAGAAGCTGAAGTAAATGCGCTCTATGACGTTTATATCTCTGAGGCTGAAGGTACAGTGGGTACAAAACTGTTAGGATAAGGTCCTGTATATAATGAAAAACGTGATAAGCATGATACCGCTTTGGCAGAATTACAACAATTAAAAACAGATAACAAATCAAAAATAGCAACTGCTGAAACTAAAATCGCAGAACTGAAACAAAATCAAGAAACACAAGTGCTCAGTACGCAGCCCATAATATCTGGTTTTGATGGATTAATGGCTCGCGTTAATGCATTGGGCGAATTGCCTTGGATGCCTTCGCTATTTATTTTCTTGTTGTTTTTAGCCATAGAAACTCGCCCATATTTACCAAACTGCTAACCCCAAAAGGTGCTTACGACTTTAAACTTGAAGACCAAGAAAATACCGTAAAAACCCAAGTTGCACAAAACACAAAACAACGTGAATTATTACTAAATGTAGATTTCACCATAAATAACCGTGTGTACAAAGACATCGCCAACGAAGACGAACTCTACAATTACAAGCGTAAAAAAGCTAGGGAAGCTCTACAACTTCAAGCCGATGCCTTTTATAACAATCAAAAAAATGCGTTGTGATTTTACGCCGCAGAACTAGATTTAAAATGCTCATATAAATCTTTACAGCCCAAACCAATGATAGATAATTTTCTGTTTTTGGAAACAGACAATTCGTGCAGACCTGCCAATGCAGCAACACCGTAACTGTCCATGCTTTCCACTTCTTCAATATTGATGGTAAGGGTACTGAAATAATCAAAAATGTTTTCAAATTCAGATTTGAAAATAGTCATGCTTTCTTTGTTGAAAACACCTTTTAGTTTAAAATAGTTGTTGCAACTGGTAATTCTTAGACTCATAATTAATAGATTAAGTTATTAAACAATACATTTAGGGCTATTAATCATATTGATAATGAGGTAAATATATAAAACAAAAACGGTTACTTCTTTATTTTTTCGACCAATCGATTTTAACCTTAGACAAAAAAACACTTTATGCTAATTTTATCGATGAGTGACCATTTTATTACAAGATTTACTATCTTTCATATTATATATGAGCATTCCTACTAAAAAATTCAGAAGACATGAAAAAAATAATGGTATTGATTTGCATGATTTCAGCATTAAGTTGCTACTCCCAAAATGAAGAAAAAGATAAAAAAGAGATACGCGCTATTTTACATGAGCAACAAAAAGCTTGGAATCATTTTGATATCGAAACCTTTATGAATGACTATTGGAAAAGTGATTCCTTAAAATTCTATGGCAGTAAAGGGGTGGTTTCTGGGTGGCAAAATACGCTTGAACGCTATAAAAAAAGTTATCCCACAAAAGCACATTTTGGCACCTTAAACTTTATTATCAATGCTGTTTCCAAAATAAGTGATGATGCTTATTATGTGATGGGCGAATACCATTTAAAACGCAAGGTTGGAAATGCCGATGGCATTTTTATGGTTATTTTCAAAAAGATTGATGGCGAATGGAAAATTATTGCCGATACGTCTTGCTAAACATTTACCTATTCTAAAATCTTCTATCCAGATGCAAAGTTTCTAAATTTAATAATGGTTTTTTGTTTGAAATAATTTTAGGAACTAGGCTTCCTTTGGCTATTGTTAGATTTTCTCTGTAGAATATCTATTGTTTACAACTCTAGAAATCCCTAACGGATTTTCATTTTTAAGTGCATCTGGCAACAAATTATTTGGCCAATCTTGATAGCTAAATGGACGTACCCAACGCTTTATGGAATTGATTCCGACTGCAGTAAAACGGCTATCGGTGGATGCCGGATAAGGGCCGCCGTGAACCATAGATGGACACACCTCAACACCTGTTGGCACACCGTTGTAAATAATTCTTCCTACTCTATTTTGCAATGCTGAAATGATGGCGGCATATTTTGAAACTTCATCTGCACC
>CAXBNH010000267.1:0-4607 GCA_963976905.1 uncultured Algibacter sp. | reverse complement strand
ATAAAATGGATGATACCATGAAATATTTAGAGGAGAAATTTTCTACTGAAATTCCAGAATATACCATTTGTGCCAAGCGGGGAGATGATGGTGAGTTTTACCATTATTGGTATATTGGTTCTAAAAATACCGATTTAAATAAGAAAGAAGTTGCAAGTGCATTGGATAAGCATTTAAAAGCAGTCAACAAAAACTATAAAGTAGCACGTGGTAAAGCTTTAAAAGGTGTGAAGGTAAATTTGTTAGCCCCAGAAAAATTTCATGATTGGAGCGCGTACAATAAGAAAAAGGGTGGACAGGTAAAAATGGAACGCGTTATGAATGAAGAGAGATTTTTAGTCTGGGAGCGTTTTGTTAAAGGTGCTTAGTCGCTTAAATCAGCATCTCGATTGTTGACCAGTTCCATGATTTCTTCTGGGGACAGGTAATATTTTATAATGCGCTCTTTGTAGGATAAAGTAATATCAGCGTGGTTCAATATAAAATTTTTAGTTTTAAGGATATAGTCTTCCATGCCTTGGTTTACGGCATAGGTATCGGCTGCACGTTCGGCTTCCACAATATGGTTTTCAGAAAACACATACTTCAAACCGAACCAAATTAAGTTCAGTTTGCTTCTATTTTGGTAATCCATAATATGGCCCAATTCATGACCAAGCCATCCTATCAAAATATCAGATTCAATATGTATGGTTAAAAATTTTTTATCTGAGATCTTAAAAATTTCACTGATCAAAATGACATAGCGTCTGTTTTTTTTACTTCTAAAGAAACTGCCAAAACTAGGTCTGGCTTGCATAGTGGATTTTTTAATGCTTTTTTTAAACCGGAATTCTATATGCGTATCTTTTAAAGACGGATAATAGGAGAGTGCTTTTTCCGTTTCTTTTGTAATAATTTCAGGAATGATGTGTTGTGCGGTCATAGTGTAGGATAGCAAAGCAAATAGAATGTATGGAATTTTAAACATGATGTATAATATTCTCAGACGAGATGAAGGGATGCAAAAATATCGTTAAGGGTTTTAATATTTACCAATTAAAATAATAATAAATGTATAAACCATAAATAAAAAAGCACCGATTTAATCGGTGCTTTCTTCCATGGTATGATATACGTTTTGAACATCGTCATCGTCGTCCAGTTTTTCTAGAAGTTTTTCCACATCGGCAACTTGTTCTTCTGTAAGTTGCTTGGTAACTTGAGGAATACGCTCAAAGCCAGACGATAGTATTTCAATGTCGCGATTTTCCAATTCTGCTTGAATAGCGCCAAAACTTTCAAATGGTGCATATATTAATATGCCGTCTTCATCAGCAAATACTTCTTCCGCACCAAAATCGATAAATTCCAATTCCAGCTCTTCAGGGTCTAAACCTTCTGCGTTTATTCTGAAATTACAGGTATGGTCAAACATAAAAACCACAGAGCCAGACGTACCCAAACTGCCATCGCATTTATTAAAATAACTACGTACATTGGCAACGGTTCTGGTGTTGTTATCGGTAGCGGTTTCTACTAAAATGGCAATCCCGTGGGGCGCATAGCCTTCAAAAACAACTTCTTTATAATCGCCTTGGCTTTTATCGCTCGCTTTTTTTATAGCACGCTCTACATTGTCTTTTGGCATATTTACGGCCTTTGCATTTTGTATCACAGCTCTTAAACGCGAGTTGCTGGCTGGGTCTGGACCACCTTCTTTTACGGCCATTACAATATCTTTGCCTATACGTGTAAAAGCTTTGCTCATGGCAGACCACCGCTTCATTTTACGTGCTTTTCTAAATTCAAAAGCTCTTCCCATTTTAAGTTATAAGGTTAAAAAAGTTATTAAGTTAAAAAGTTTCTATAATTTTCTAACTAATGGCAAAAATAAAAAATTCTGTAAACTGAAATAGGTTTAAAGAGTAATATATTTTGGAATTTAGTCTTCATCAGGTTCCACAATCGTTTCAATGGCTTCTGCCAATTTAAAATCTTTTTCGGTCACACCTTTGGCACTATGTGTTGATAGGGTAATGGTAAGCACATTGTAGGTGTTGGACCAATCGGGGTGATGGCTCAGTGCTTCGCATTCAAAAGCAATGCGGCTCATGGCACTAAAGCAATCCTTAAAATTTTCAAATTCAAATTCGGCGTGGATGGCATCGTCATAATATTCCCATTCAGGAAACCGCAAAAGTCTTTTTTCAATATCTTCTTTTGATAATTTACTCATAATCAATGTATTTTTAAAATTATATGGTTTTTACAATTTACTGATTTAGTTATTCAAAATCAACTAAATTTTTAACTCTAATACGATTTCCTTACTCTGCAATTGCAAATGCTTGGGCAACGGATGGTCTTTGGGCAAGGCCGCTAAATAGCGGGCTTCATTGGTGGTAAACACATTTTTAAAAAGTGCATTTTTATAACCTAAAACTTCTATAAGTTCTTTTATGAAATCGTCGTGATGCACTAAATCATTGCTTCCCAAATGAAAAACACCCGATTTATTTCTATTGATAATATAATGGATTTGTTGTGTCACTTTTGAGTCTGTGGTCACGTTTATGATTAAATTCGGGAATACTTCAATGGCTTCTTTGTCTTTTAAATTCTGAATGATTTCGTTAATTCTTGGTGAGTGTTTTCCAAAAACCATGGGCAACCTTAAAATAACCACTTTGTTTTTTGGCAACCGCAACAGCATATTTTCAATTTTTATTTTGAAATGACCATAAATGCTGTGGGTCAAGGTTTTGTCATATTCATAACTCGGGTATTTGCTATAGGCATCAAACACATTGGCAGACGACAAAAAAATAAGTTTGCACTTATGGTTCATAATATACTCGGTAAGATGCGTATGCATTAAGACTTGCTTTGAGAAATCGCCCCGAACGGCAGAAATAATGATGTCTGGTTTTGTAATATTTAGGATTTCAAAAACATCATCTTCTTCAATATTATATTGAAAAAAATGTTTGTTTTTACTGAGTGAGACATGATCTGTGCAGTACGTGCCAAAGGTGTTGAAATAAGCGCATAGTTCTTTATAAATGCTGCCTCCCAAAAACCCGCTGGCACCTAAAATTAAGATTCTATATTTACTTTCTTTCGCCTTCTCTTTCATTTTTTCTTAATAGAAAGTGCTATTAGCCCTTATAAAAAGGTAGTTTTACTACTGTTGCCGGGATGGCGTTTTTACGAATTTGGATGTGGATCTTGCTGCCTATTTCTGAAAAAAAGGTGGACACATAACCCAAACCAATGCCTTTGCCCAATGACGGTGACATGGTGCCCGAAGTCACTTGGCCAATTTTGGTTCCGTTTTCATCTACAATGTCATAATCATGACGCGGAATACCACGTTCATCCAATTCAAAAGCCACTAATTTACGTTTTGGCCCTTGCATTTTTTCGGCTTTCAATGCTTCGGAATTTGTGAATTCTTTTGTGAATTTGGTAATCCAGCCCAAACCAGCTTCAATAGGCGAGGTGGTGTCATCAATATCATTTCCGTAAAGGCAATAACCCATTTCCAAACGTAAAGTGTCTCGAGCAGCCAAACCAATGGGTTTGATACCATAATCTGCCCCAGCTTGAAAAACGGTATCCCAAATTTGTTGCACTTCGCTGTTTTTACAATAAATCTCAAAACCACCGCTACCTGTATAGCCCGTTGCCGAAATAATGACATAATCAATCCCAGCAAAATCGCCCACCACAAAATTGTAAAATTTAATAGCAGATAAATCATGGCTGGTTAAAGATTGCATCGCCTCAATCGCCTTTGGACCCTGAATAGCGAGTAGGGAATAATCCTCACTTAAATTGCGCATGGTGGCGCCCACATCATTTTTAGAATTAATCCAATTCCAATCTTTTTCGATATTACTGGCATTTACCACTAAAAGATAAGTGTCTTCCTTTATTTTATAAATAATAAAATCGTCCACAATGCCACCATCGTTATTTGGCAAACAACTGTATTGGGCTTTACCAATGATCAATTTGGAAGCATCGTTGCTGCTCACTTTTTGGATTAAATCAAGCGCACGTTCGCCTTCAATCAAAAACTCACCCATATGCGATACATCAAAAACACCAACCGCATTTCTAACGGTTTCGTGTTCTATGGTTACGCCTTCATATTGTACGGGCATATTATAACCTGCAAAAGGCACTAGTTTTGCACCAAGTGCTTTATGGGTTTCTGTAAGGGCTGTGTTTTTCATAAAAGAAGCTTTTGTCATTTTCTCGAAGGAGGAAATCACATTATTTTTATTGATGTTTTATCAAAAGCAAATGTATTGAAAATTTATGGATGTGGTTTTTTTGAAAAGGCAAGGTTAATAAAAAAACTACTTTATTTTTAAATAAAATAGCCCTTTGTTTGTATTTAAGAACACATCTTAACTGGTTTCATTCATTTTTTAAGAAATAGAAAAGTCAAGATAGTTCAACGTAAGTTTATTTTAGCAATCTCTTGATTAAATAATAAACTCCAAAATCCTTAAAACCCTTCAATACCGAAGAAAAAATATGATTAGGTGTAAACGATTCTTTTATTGGTCTCAAAATTAGTTAAAACTATGTACTTTAGTGCATTTCGCTTTAGC
>CAXBNH010000266.1:0-4609 GCA_963976905.1 uncultured Algibacter sp. | reverse complement strand
TTAAACTTAAAACTGCGACTGCGACTGAATACTGCCAACTGTGGACTCAAAATTACCACTAAAATGCACCTCCAATTCTTTTAAAGTCGCTGGACTGGTTACCAAATCCTTGATGATTTTGCCCTTTTCGAGCACTACAATGCGCTCGCATACTTCGGTAACGTGCATTAAATCGTGACTGGAAATGAGCACGGTCACACCTTGTTTTTGGGCCAAATCTTTAATAATCTGTTTTAATCTTATTTGGGTAGTTGGGTCTAAATTAGCAAAAGGTTCATCCAGAATAATCACTTCTGGATTGCCTATTAATGCCGCAACAATCCCCACTTTTTTTTGGTTGCCTTTGCTTAAATCGCGCAGATATTTTTTCTGACCCAGAATTTCTCCGTGGAAAAAGTCTTCAAATTTTGCCAACAAAGCATCTACATCAGCTTTATTTTGTTGTCTTAATTCGCCAATAAAATAAAAATACTCCTCGGCAGTTAAATAGCCAATCAAAAAACTTTCATCAATAAAAGCAGATGTAAACGGTTTCCAATCTTCGCTTTCATGTATCAAGATGTTATTGCTTTTAATATGCCCTGTGGTGGGTTGAATCAAATCCAACAACAAGCTAAAATACGTGGTTTTACCTGCACCGTTATTACCCACTAAACCAAAACTTTGTCCTTTGGGGATGTTCAGGGTTTCGATATTCAAAACCTCGCTGTCATTATATTTTTTGGATACATTGGATGTGGTAATCATATTTTTTCAATTAGTTTGTTTGTAAGCCGCTAGCGTTTTGTATTTCTCTGTTTTATAGACTTTTTCAATGATATTGAATACTTTGTTTTTGAACAATAGTCCAATAATTCCTAATAAAACTACCAATGCAAATCCAAAAACTTCGCCTAAAATGAAATGACCGATGGCATAAACCGCCATGGGCACTAATAATTTAGGAAGCGTCAATAATAATGTTTTGGCATTAAACGATTTTTTATCGCCAAAAGCCTTTTTGCCAGATGTTAAATCAATAGGTGTTTTTACATAGGCACCACCCCAAAGCACCATGTGTGAGTTCACGCCAATATTATAAATAGCGCCCGCCACTATGGCCATGTAGGCTTGCCAACCAAAATATAGATAGAATGATGCTAACAACGTTGAAATGATGGTTGCAAAAACCATTAAATACCATTTGGATGCCAGATATTCTTTATATCGAATATTTTGGCTCATCATAAGTGGGTAATAGGTGCTGTCCCAACTGGGCACAAATTGTCCGAAACTGAATAAAAACCCACCGGTAACAAAAATACCTGCAAAAATACGCCAAAACGGCCCTTCGTACACTTCTATAGCACCTGTAAAAAACAACAAGCCATAAAAAAGAAACATAAAACTCATCATTATCGTCATTTTAGAGCGTTTGTTTCGTTTTATCAATTTAATATCGTTTTTTAAAAAGATTGCTAAACTTCCAAAACGGTTCAGCCAAGCCATATCTTCGGTTTGAACACTATCAATTTTCTTGGCTAGACCAGCATCCAGATATAAGTTTTTTCTATAATAGTTGAATGCCATTTTATACAATATACCCAACAAAATCAAAGGAATAAAAGCCAAATAAGGCTGATTGTAAAACGCTTGGAATAGGGGCAATGTATAAATGGAAATATCAAATATGTCGTAATATTTCAATCCGACAAAAGTTAAAAGGATAGCAATTAGACTATAAAAAAGAAAGTCTTTACTATTTACAAATACATTTATAAAATTGTTACAGTAAATAATTGCGAAAATAGCCAAATGCCAACCCAAAACATTTAAAAAGGGGTAGCCTTCAATGACCAAAACAACAGAAAAAGGCACAAAAAAGAAGGCAGGGATTAAGTTGAAAAAAGATGGAATGGTTTTATTTAATCCGAAATGGACAATCGTGCTTTTTTTAATGGGCAAATAGAGGAGTGGTTTGATATTTACAATGGGCATTTTTTGAAGAAAATACCTAAACACCAAATCAAAAACCACATAAAACACCAACAACTGATTAATAAAAACCAATGGATTTAGATTGAGTTCATCTTTAATAATAAAAAAAGCACCAACACCTAAACCCAAAAAAACACACATGACCATTAGAGTCCAAAACACTAAAACAATCTTTAAAACAAGATTCATTTTAAATGAGGCCGACCTAAAAAATGATTTCCATTCTAAGCTTAAGAAACGTTTGATCATTGTGATTTTCTATTGTAATTTGTAATTTGATTTACAATTTATTAGTTGTCATTTCTCTTAAATGTTACAAACAAAGTTAAAATATCCAAAAGGACTTTACTATTTTTGTTAAAAATTAATATATGTCCGGATTTCATAAACTTTCAATCAAAGATATAACTAGGGAAACAAGTCAAGCTATCAGTATCAGTTTTGATGTTCCAGAAAATTTAAAAGACACTTTTGCTTTTAAGGCGGGGCAATATATAACTTTAAAAACAAGCATTGACGGCCACGAGGTACGTCGTGATTATTCCTTGTGTTCTTCTCCTAAAAGTGGTAACCTTAAGGTAGCTGTTAAAGAAGTGAAAGATGGAACGTTTTCATCATACGCAAATACCAACCTGAAAGTTGGAGATATCGTGGAAGTCGCCGCTCCAAAAGGACGTTTTGTATTTACACCCAATGATTCCATTACTAAAAACATAGCCGCATTTGCAGCAGGAAGTGGTATTACACCTGTTTTAAGCATTATAAAATGTGCTTTGGAAGAAGAGGTTAACAGTAAAGTGATTTTGGTTTATGGCAACAAAACCACAAATGATACGATGTTTTTTAATGAGCTAATAGCGCTTCAACATCAATATAAAGAACGGTTTTCCATTCAGTTTGTATTTAGCCAAGAAGATGAAGAAGATGCCATTTTTGGTCGTATTGAAAAAAGCACGGTCAATTATGTAATGAAAAACAAGCATAAGCATGTAGATGTAGATGCATTTTACTTGTGTGGCCCTGAAGCCATGATACATACCGTAAAAGATGTTTTGACTGCGAATGATATTGATAAAGACACCATTCATTTTGAACTTTTTAAAGCAGCGAAACCTGTTGAAATTGAAGAAGAAACCCAATCAGAAAGTGGCAATACAAAAATAACGGTTATTGTGGATGATGAAACCACCACATTTGAAATGCCGCAAAAACAAACCATTTTGGAAGCGGCATTGGATAACGATTTGGATGCCCCTTATTCTTGCCAAGGCGGTATTTGCAGCAGTTGTTTGGCCAGAATAACCGAAGGCGAGGCCACTATGAGACAAAACAATATTTTAACCGAAAGTGAAGTTGCCGAAGGATTGATTTTAACCTGCCAAGCGCATCCTACTACACCTACGGTTACGGTGGATTATGATGATGTTTAAATGAACTGTCATTCCTGCAAAAGCAGGAATCTACTTTGAACTATAGAATATGGATTCCTGCTTTCGCAGAAATGACAAACGTTTCTAAAGAATAGACTTGATTTTATTTATTACTGTTTCTGGCAAAATACTCCCAGCCGCATTTTTATAGCCTTCAGGATATTTATTTCCGTAAACAGATGTCGGTATTTTTGGAAATTGAGCTCTATCAGGAAGCAAAGCATAGTCTTCGGGTTGATTAAACGGCGCAAAACCAGCATACGGATGCGTAACACCCCAAATGGTCACTACCTTTACGCCTAACATTGCCGCCAAATGTGCATTTCCTGAATCCATGGAAAGCATCACATCAAGATTTGAAATGAGATCCAATTCTTCATCTAAAGTTAGCTTACCTGCAACGTTATAAACATTTTCGTATTTGCCTTCAAAATCATTTAAAATGTCTGCCTCGTGTTTTCCGCCACCAAACAGCATGATTTTATATTCATTTGATAGGTTTTCAATTACCTTTTCCATCAAATCCAAAGGGTACATTTTGCTTTCGTGGGCGGCAAACGGCGCTATACCAATACATTTTTGAGAATCATGCCCAATGCTATTTAAAATATTATTGTTTAATAGTTTTGGTTTAGGAAAAATAGGATTGCTTAAATCAACCTTATATCCCAAGGCTTCAAACACATCGGCATAGCGTTGGTGTGTGGTTTTTAGCTGTTGGAATGATTTACCCGAAACCAACTCTTTTTTTTCTGTTCGCCCTTTATCAATTTGAATACATGGTTTCCCAGTTAAAAAAGTTTTTAAAATATTGCTTCGCAGTACATTGTGCAAATCGGCAATGGCATCAATGTCTAGTTTTTTAAGTGCTTTTGAAAGTTTGTACAATCCGAAAACACCTTTGTGCTTTTCGTTGACCTCAGCAGTAAACAAGGTAACATTTGATAAATCCCTAAAAAAGGGTTTGAAAAATACTCGTGTGAGCAGGGTTATTTTAAGTTCTGGATATTGTTGGGTCAATGCGCGTAAAACAGGTACAGTCATAGCCACATCGCCCATGGCTGAGAGACGGATGGTTAGGATATGTTTGGGTGGTTTTCGCATTTCAAATTATAGGAATAACAATCTTGTGTGAGCTCTTTTTAGCAACGTTTATGTATAAGGAAAGTTGCGTGTTTGTGTGCGAGGATTTTCCGAAGGAA
>CAXBNH010000265.1:0-4618 GCA_963976905.1 uncultured Algibacter sp. | reverse complement strand
ATAGCTGTTGTAATTTCATTGCCAGACAGCGTTACGCCAGGCAAAAAATAGGCCAAAATGACTACAGCTAAGGCGGTTAATAATAATTTGAGTATAAAGTTCATAATGTATTATTTTAAATAAAAGTAAAAATAAATTAACTAACAAACGCCATCACGGCCTCAAAAAAGTCTTTTGGGTTTTCTGCATGCAACCAATGCCCCGCATTTTTTATGGTAATAATAGTGGCTTTTGGAAAATGTTTTGAAATCAAAGCCCCATCTTTTTCCAAAATATAATCTGAGTTGCCCCCTCGTAAAAACAAAGTGTTTTTTGAAAAAGTGGAGTTGTCTGGCAATGCTTTTCCTATTTCTGAAATATTGCTGACCAAAACATCTAAATTCATCCTAAAAGCCAGCTCGCCTTTTTGTTTCCAATAGAGATTTTTTAAAAGAAATTGACGTGTTCCAAAATCTTTGATATAATCCCCAAGCAATGCATCAGCGTCGCCCCTACTTTTTATCACATCAAAATCAATGGCTTGCAAACCCTTCAAAATAGTTTGATGGTGTTCTGGATAAAATTTTGGTGAAATATCAGCAATAATTAATTTTGAAACCAATTCCGGATAAAGCGATGCAAACAACATCGCTGTTTTCCCACCCATGGAATGCCCCAGCAACACAATGTCATCTAATTGATAATGATTGCAATACTGTTTTAAATCTTCAGCTAAAACCACATAATTAAAAGTATCATCCCAAAAACTTTGTCCGTGGTTGCGTTGGTCCAGCAAATGGACTTGGAAGCCTTTTTCGCTAAATTCAGTCCCTATGGTTTTCCAGTTATCACTGGTTCCTAAAAACCCATGAAGAATGATGAATGGTTTGCCTTCGCCTAATATGTTTGAATGTAAAAGCATTTTTGAATTACGATTTTTGATTTACGAATTACGATTTTTTCAATTCTGAATTCTGAATTCAGAATTGAGTTTATGAAGATACATTTGTATCACGTTTTCAACCCCCAAATACAAACTTTCAGCAATTAAAGCATGTCCAATGGAAACCTCCAACAAGCCAGGAATATTTTGTTTAAAAAATTGAATATTATCTAATGACAAATCATGGCCTGCATTGATCCCTAAACCTAAATTATTTGCGAGTTCAGCAGATGCCGCATAAGGTTTTATGGCCTCTTTATTTCCTAAACTGTATTGGTGGGCAAAACCTTCGGTATATAATTCAATTCTATCAGTACCTGTGGCTTTGGCGCCTTCTATCTGCTCTAAAACAGGATCCACAAAAATGGAGGTCCTAATGCCATTTTGCTGAAATTCCTTAATCACATCTATTAAAAAACCCTTATGCTTCAAAGTATCCCATCCTGCATTACTGGTAATGGCATCTTCGGCATCTGGCACTAAAGTCACTTGGGTTGGTTTTACGCTTAATACCAAATCCATGAATGATTTTACAGGATTGCCTTCAATATTATATTCGGTATAAACCACCGATTTTAAATCGCGTGCATCTTGATAACGGATATGGCGTTCATCGGGCCGTGGATGAACAGTAACGCCTTCTGCTCCAAAACGTTGCACATCTTTTGCAAATTGTACCACATTGGGCACATCGCCACCTCTGGAATTTCGTAAAGTGGCTATCTTATTAATATTTACACTCAACTTTGTCATATCTCGAATTTAAAAAGGCAAAAATACAAAGTAGAACAGGCTTATGTGCTATTTTTTTGATTAATTTGCATAGAAAACTTTTTGTTTTATGAAACTTTCAGAATACGTTGTAAACGACATCCAGCCACTTGATAGCACCCGTAAAATAAGCGAACTACAAGTACTTTTCAATCAGTTGACATTTTCACACATGCCAGTTATTGATAGTAATAAGGTATTTTTAGGATGCTTTTCTGAAACGGATGCACATTGTTTTGAAAGCGACAAAACCTTGATGGATTATAAATATGCAATTGAAGCTTTTTTTGTGAGGGAAGACACCTTATGGCTGGATGTTCTAGAAATTTTTGCAAAAAATTCTGCTAACATCATGCCTGTTCTTAATGATAAAAATGACTATTTAGGGTATTATGAACTCAATGATGTTATCAATTTATTTAGTGAGTCGCCTTTTTTCTCTGAAGCGGGAAGCATTTTGGTGGTTGAAAAAGGCATTAATGATTATTCATTTAGCGAAATAAGCCAAATCATCGAATCCAATGGCGGGAAACTTTTAGGGGCTTTTGTTTCTAAAATGAAACCAGATTTGGCACAAGTAACCCTGAAAATAGGTAATGCAAACCTAAACACCATCATACAAACGTTTCGGCGCTATAGCTACCAAGTGGTTTCCGGGCACGAAGACGACAGTTATATTGAAAGCCTAAAAGAACGATCGGATTATCTAAACAAATATTTAAACATTTAAGTGCATGAAGGTTGCTGTTTTTGGACGATTTTACAACGAAACCACCACAACTTCTGTGGAAAGATTGTTTGCCTATCTATTAGAAAAAAATGCGGATGCTTATATTGAAACCGAATTTTTCAATCTTATAAAAAGCAATGCCCCTAATTTTGACGAATACGCTTCCTTTAAAACCTTTGACACTTTAGATAAATCATTCGATTTTCTGGTAAGTATTGGTGGCGACGGTACTATTTTAAGGGCCATTATCTTTATTAAAGATATGGGCATTCCTATTATTGGCATCAATACAGGAAGGCTTGGTTTTTTGGCAACCATACAAGTGGACCAGATAGAAAAAGCCATTCAAAATATCATAGATGGCAAGTACAAAATATCTGAGCGCAGTTTGTTATCCGTAGAAACCCTACCAGAAAACAACGATATCAAAACATTGAATTTTGCTTTGAACGAAGTCGCCATCAGCAGAAAAAATACTACCTCCATGATTACTGTTGAAACCTATTTGGATGGCGAATATTTAACATCCTATTGGAGCGATGGCTTGATAGTTTCAACACCTACCGGCTCCACAGGCTATTCTTTAAGTTGTGGAGGACCCGTAATCACGCCAAGCAACAACAGTTTCGTTTTAGCCCCTATTGCACCCCATAATTTAAGTGCGCGCCCATTGATCATTCCAGATTCTACAGAAATCCAATTAAAAGTTGCTGGCCGTGAGGAAAACCACTTAGTGTCCTTGGATTCCAGGATCACTACTTTAGATAATGGTACGCTAATCAAAATCAAAAAAGCCGATTTCAAGATCAAAATGATCGATCTTTTAGATGAAAGTTTTTTAGACACGCTCCGCAAAAAACTACTTTGGGGCGAAGACAAACGCAATTAAACAATAATTTAGTCGAAATACTGTTTTACTGGCATACAATTGGCTTCAAATTGTATAAGGCACATCTTATTTATTATATTTGCAAACTTTTAAGCTTTATGAGGCACATAATCATCATTTTAATAAGTATTTTAAGCAGCCAACTTGGGCATGCCCAGATCAATGAACTTGGGGTTTTTGCTGGTGGCAGTAATTTTATTGGAGATGTGGGCGCTACAGACTATATTTTACCAAACAGCCCAACTCTGGGATTATTGTATAAATGGAATAAAAGCCCCAGACATTCTTGGAGAGCATCTTTAATATATTCAGACTTAAAAGCCAAAGACAGCAAATCAGACGACCCTAGGCGCATACAAAGAGATTATAGCTTTGATTCCAATGTATTGGAAATCTCTGCAGGTTTAGAGTTTAATTTTTTCGATTTCAACTTGCATTCAGGTAAAAAAATGGCAACACCTTATCTTTATACCGGCATAAGCGTGGCACACCATGACAACTATTATTTTTTAAATGGTGTACAAACTTCAGAAAACACATCCAGTTGGGCTTACGGTATCCCTATGGTTTTAGGATTTAAAACCACTTTTATCAGCAATTTTATTTTAGGAATTGAAGTAGGCGCACGTGCTACATTTTCTGATGAAATTGATGGCAGCGTCCCAGATTCTGAATACAAGCAGGCACTTTACAGCTTTGGAAACATCAACAATAATGATTGGTACGTATTCTCTGGAATTACACTAACCTATACATTTGGATTAAACCCCTGTTACTGCACAGATTAATATGGATTTAAAACAAGAAATATTAAAAAAACCACTACCCAAGCACATCGCCATTATAATGGACGGCAATGGACGCTGGGCAAAACAACAAGGTATGTTACGTGCTTTTGGACATAAAAACGGCACTAAATCTGTTAGGGAAGCTGTAGAAACATCGGCAGAACTTGGTATTGAAAACCTGACCCTTTATGCGTTTTCCACAGAAAACTGGAACCGGCCAAAATCTGAAGTAGAAACACTCATGCGCTTGTTGGTCTCTTCCTTAAAAAAAGAAATCAAAACACTACAGGACAACAACATAAAACTTTGCGCTATTGGCAACATTACATCGCTTCCTTCTAAAGTTTACAAGGAATTAAAAGATGTGATGGACGCTACAAAAACCAATGACAGAATGACCTTAACCCTCGCTTTAAGCTATGGTTCAAGGGAAGAATTAATAAACACTGTCAAAGAAATTAGCATTAAAGTTAAAAATAATATAATTTCGCCCGAAAAAATTGATGAATCAATTATTA
>CAXBNH010000264.1:0-4645 GCA_963976905.1 uncultured Algibacter sp. | reverse complement strand
CAGAAATAAGGCCATTACAATTGGTTTTGCCATATTTGCAATGTAAGTTTATCTAATAAATAAATTCAAAATAATATGATTTACCCTTGGTTGTTAAAATTGTTTAAAAAGAACAACCCTGTTGAAGAAGCACATATTATGGAAAAATACTTAATAGTTGGTCTAGGCAATATTGGCGAAAAATATGAAAATACCCGCCACAATATTGGGTTTAAGGTTTTAGATTATTTCGCATCGCAAGAAGCATTGATTTTTGAAACCCAGAAGCTAGCCGATGTGGCTACCTATAAACTCAAAGGCAGAACGTTCATTTTTATAAAACCCAATACCTACATGAATTTAAGCGGCAAGGCCGTGCAGTATTGGCTCACAAAAGAAAACGTGCCTTTGGAAAACCTATTGGTCATAACAGACGACCTCAATTTGCCCTTCGGAAGCATCCGTGTAAAAACCAAAGGAAGCGACGGTGGACACAACGGATTAAAAGATATTCAAGATAAATTGAATACCACATCTTACAATCGGTTCCGGTTCGGCATCAGCGATGCCTTCAGCAAAGGCCGTCAGGTAGATTACGTATTGGGCGAATGGACCGACGAAGAAACAGAAAAACTAAAGGAACGCTATAAAGTTTCAGCAGAACTTATAAAATCCTTCGCATTGGCAGGGGTAAACAATACCATGAATGCTTTCAACGGGAAATAACCGTGTTGCCATTTTTTTCAATACCATTTAAATTCAAAAAAAATCTGCGAACATCTACTTTATCTGCGGGCTATGTGTTCCCCGCTGATTGCGCAGATTAACGCAGAAATATACTCCGAAGCAATTTAATTACTCCACAACAATCTTTCTAGTAGATTTTCTTTCGCCATCACTAATATTCAAAAGATATAAACCAGATTGCACATGATTTAGTGTTATTTTCTTATTAAAATCCCCATCATTGCTATAATTATTTTTGAAAATCTTGCGTCCGCTGATATCTAGAACTTCAATACTGATATCACTACCAGATACGTTATTTAAAGCCACAGTAAATTCCCCTTTACTGGGGTTTGGGAATATTTTCAAATCAGCAAACTCCAAAGGTTCGGGGTTGCCCAATGTAATGGTTGTTGTGCAAAGTTCTAAATACCATGAATTTAAAGTGCCTGTATCATTGCTTGCTAAATCTACAACACCTAATGTCCAATTACCAAGCGGATTTTCACTATTAAATGTACTCAAAGGGTTTTGGGGCTGATAGACTTCATTGCTTTCTGTATTTGAACAATCAATAAGATTGGCGTTATCATCAAATGTAACAACTAAATTGCCATTTCCACATACGTTTTGGGTCATTAAGTTAACTTGTGTAAACTGCGGACTAATAAGTGCCACCTGTAAATCGCCTTGGTAGGGATGACTTATATTAACCCCCACATTAACATCTGTTATGGTTGTGGACTCGTTAACGTTTATGTTGCTGGTTGAAAAGCCACTTCCATTATCGGGAATAGACAAAGGCAGATTGGTGCCACCACTATATTGGTTACATGTGGTAGCTATGGTGTAGCCAAGCGCAAAATCGGTTGAATTGATTGCAAAAAAGATGTTATCAACGGCTTCCACCATAATTCTACAGAACGGTGCTGTAACGCCCGTGGGAAACGTAATGCTTTCTGTACCATCATTGGCTGTGCCGCTCAATAAAAGGGTTGGAAACGTTAAACCACCATCTGTGGACAAATAGATGTTTACTGAAGTGGTACTTACTGGGCTAACATCTGTATTAGCTACATCCCAAGTAATGGTTTGCGTACTGCCTTTTGGGTAACTTACATAAGCATTTTGTGAGGTTATTTCAAAAGGACCAGCACTAGCGTCAGTAGTTACCGTCATATTATCCGTAGCGGTTTGTCCGCCTCGGGTGTCATTATCCCTCACGGTCAATTGAAAATTAATGGGCCTGCTTACCGAAGCTAATTTTTCCCAAGCTGTAGAACCATTTGAAAAGCGTAAATCTGCCAATCGAGGAATCTGCCTACTGGTGTTGTTAGTGCCTTCAAAAGAACGCACAAGCGGCCCCGAAGTATTGGATTCGTTGGGTAGGCCTCTAGTTCCAGAAGTGCCAAGGTCATACTGTTCCCAAGTATAGGTATGCGTGCTGGTACCATCTACATCTGTAGAATATCCCGTAAGTTTATAGGGTGTTGAAACAGGAATGGTGTATGATAACCCAGCCTCGGCAGTCGGCACACTATTGCCAGATAAAACGGCTGAAGCATTGGCGCAGGTGCTATTGCCCGTCGTAATATTGGCCCAAATCATTTGCAAGCTTTTTTGATGAAAATAAGCATCTGCCTTAGCTTGTATATTTTGCGGTGCACAAATACCGGCATAGCCCATAATGGTGCTTCCGCTACCAGGTTCATAGGCATTGCTGGAATTCCACTCTGCGGTTTGGCAATTACCAGTATCGCCGTTCCATGTATGTGGTGCTCCTAGCTGGTGTCCCATTTCGTGTGCTACAAAATCAATATCATAAGCATCACCAACAGGCGACGGTTGCCCAGTAACACCTCGTGCCTTTAAGCTATTGTTGCATGTGGAAGCCAATTCTGCTACACCACCAGCACCTGTGCTAAACGTATGGCCAATATCATAATTGGCAGCTCCAATGGTGTTGTTAATAACGGTTTGGCTTTCGCCTATTAAGGCATTTGCATTGTTATTTGTAAATCCATCATTTTCAGCAAGAAAAATAATGGCATCATTATCAATTAATTCCATTTGAAGTGATAAGTCTCTTTTAAAAATACCATTTACACGCGTCATGGTAACAACCATAGCGGCTCGTACGGCATCTTTTTTTTCGGTGTCAGTACCACTTCCAACACCAGCTTCATTAATTTGAAATGTAGAATACTCCACCGTACTTGCCAATGCCAATCTAAAAGTTCTTAATTTCCCATCATTGGCATTTAATAGCGATTTGGTACTTCCGCTTTTGTTTGTTGCTTCAGTATAATTATCTGGTGTGAGGCATTTTGAAATATCTTTTAACTCAGGTAAATCTTTTTTGCTATAAACAATATAGGTGTTGGAATCTGATGTATAAGGGTCAATAAACTGTGTGCCATTTTTAGAGGAAAGCGTCATGGTATGCAGCCCTTTTGGTGTGATGCTAAAATAAATGGTAGCTTCGGGATTTTCGATGCTTTGCCCAACATAGCTCCGCATATTGGTATGTTTTGCTTGAAAACTAGGTGTCATGATGGACGCTTCCTCTACACGATAAGACTCTAAAGTCCCATCAACATTTGGAAAGGAAACAATGGCACTTGAGTTTGATGCTTTTGAGACGGTTTGTAATTTTGATTTTAATTGGGTCACATCCAATTGAAAAAATGCTTTTTTATTGGGCAGCGATTTTCTGAAAAGTTGTTGGCCTTTTATTGCACGTTCTTTTGTAGCTTTAGTCCATAATTGGTCTGTTTTTTGGGCATAAGCACTTAAAGAAACCAAGGAAATTATAAGGGAAAGCAATAAAAATTTTAAGTCGAGTTGTTTCATGATAGTAACCAGTCAGTATGATTCGGAAAATAAAAATACCTTGATAATTTATGAATAACAAAACTTTTTCCATCATTTTTATTAAACACGCTTTATTTACAAAGTGTTTGTGGGTTTTTATGGCCTTGTTTTTATCTGTTTCGTGCAAATCCAAACAACCTGTTTTGACTGAAAATAACACTACTGGTATTTCAGAAAATTGTCCAGAAAATGATATGTGCAGTTTAGAGGTTCTTCAAAATAAAAAACTCAATATTTTAAGGGATAATTTGGGGGAAATATACCCTGAAATTGCAGATGGAAATCAATTGCTGTTAAAATTCAAATTTGAAAAAAATGCAGATTTAAATGTAGCTGACGGGCATTATATAGAAGAAATCTATATCGAGTTAAACCCCAATAATTTGCAAAAAGAAACCACCGATTTTAAAAAAGAAAACCTATTGTTTGCAAGATTGTGTTTCTGCAAAGGGCAGACGGGCTATTATAGAATCAGAACTGGACGTTTATCGGTCAAAAACATAAAAGACGGGACTTATAAAATTGATTTTAATTTTAAGATAGATGAGGTGCCACAAATCATAACATCCATTACTGAAATATTTTCTTTAAAATAAAGATTCATGCTTTTTATAGATTCAGAATTCCTAATTTTGCACAAAATATAGCAGTTTGAAAATTATAAATGACCTTGATTCTTTTTCAAAAACCCCAACGGTAGTTACTATTGGTACGTTTGATGGTGTGCATATTGGGCACCAAAAAATAATCAAGCGGCTTATAAATACGGCAAACCAAGCAGGATTGCACTCGGTTATTCTTACGTTTTTTCCGCATCCGCGCATGGTGCTTCAAAAAGATGCCAACATCAAATTGATCCACACCATTGATGAGCGCAGCCAAATTTTAAAGAAATTAGGACTGGATTGTTTGTTCATCAAAAAATTCACACACGATTTTTCCAGATTATCAGCTCAAGATTTTGTCAAGAATCTGTTAGTGGATAAACTCCACGCCAAAAAAGTTATTATTGGCTACGATCACCGATTTGGTAGAAACAGAAATGCTGATATCAACGATTTAATAA
>CAXBNH010000263.1:0-4654 GCA_963976905.1 uncultured Algibacter sp. | reverse complement strand
CCCGAAGTACCGGTAGTATTTTAAAACCCTTTTTGTATGCTGCCATGTTGGATGCTGGCGATTTGCTCCCTAATACTTTGGTGGCCGATGTGCCCACTCAGTTTGGAAGCTATAATCCTGAAAACTACAACAAAACCTATGATGGTGCCGTGCCTGCAAGTCGGGCTTTGTCGCGCTCTTTAAACGTGCCTGCAGTTAGGATGTTACAGGAATTTGGGCTGGACCGTTTTCATCATTATTTAAAGGATTTAAAGCTGAAAGATTTAAAATACAACGCCAATCATTACGGATTATCTTTAATTCTTGGCGGTGCCGAAAGCAATCTATGGGATTTATGTAAAAGCTATGCAGCTTTATCATCCACTTTAAATCATTTCTCTGAAAATTCAAGTGAATATTTTTCCAATGAATTTTGCGAACCTACTTTTTTGGCTTCGGAAACTATTGATTTTGGAAAGAAAACAAGTGATAAAACCCTTTTTGATGCTGGTTCTATTTATTTGACTTACGAAAGTTTAAAGGAAGTTAACCGTCCCGAAAGTGATGAAAGCTGGGAATTTTTTGATGGCTCCAAACAAATTGCATGGAAAACAGGTACCAGTTTTGGGTTTCGCGATGCTTGGGCCATTGGCACTACCAAAGATTATGTGGTGGGCGTTTGGGTGGGAAATGCTGACGGCGAAGGTCGTCCAGGCTTGGTTGGCGTACAAACCGCTGCGCCTATTTTATTTGATGTGTTCGATTTGTTACCCAACAGCGAGTGGTTTGCAAAACCTTTTGACGCCATGCAGCAAGTGACCATTTGTAAACAAAGCGGACACAGGGCGTCGCCAAATTGTCCAGATACCGAAGAAAAATCTATTCAAATAAGTGGATTGAAAACCAAACCTTGTCCGTATCATGTTTTAATTCATTTGGATAAAAATGAAACTTTTCAAGTGAATGCTTCTTGTGAAGATTTGAACAATATCCAACATAAATCGTGGTTTGTATTGCCACCTTTAATGGCTTATTATTACAAGACCAAAAATCCGTTTTACAAATCTTTGCCAAAATTCAAGAGCGATTGTTTGGGCGAAAATGCCATATCTATTGATTTTATTTATCCGAAAGAAAACAACAGTATTTTTTTACCTAAAGATTTTGATGGACAAATCAATGACCTAATTCTTAAAATAGCCCATTCCAAACCAGAAAGCACGGTGTTTTGGTATGTGGATGAAACCTTTATTGGAAGCACCAAAGACATTCATGAAATGGCGATTATCCCAAAACAAGGCAAACATATAATTACAGTTGTTGATGAATTTGGGAATGAAGCGAAACGTGGTTTTGAGATTTCGGAATAAACTATTTTCTAATCACCGTTTTAATCATGCTATGATCACTCAATGATGTTCTTATTTTTTCTGAGGTCACAATTTTCAAATCTTTAGAAACCCAAATTTGATCCAAAGAGAGAAACGGGATGCTCCAAAACCACGTTTCCCTAAAACCATTTCCTTTTGATGAAAAATAAAATCTGTAGTCTTTCTTTAAATCCTTTAAAAGAAGCGATTCAACGGGCACATTAAAATCCCCTAAAATTATAGTATGCTGTTTGTTTTTATTTAATGAATTAAAAAAGGCAAATTCCCTTGCCCATGGTACATCGTAGCTTCCGTTTATATCGACCGCAAAAAAATTCAGACCCATAGTTTTGAAGTTCACGATATTTGAATTAAAATTTGAGGCTTCTTCTTTTATAATATCAATAGGCGTTTTTGAAAAAACACGAAGTTCACTGTCCGATTTATAAAAATAAAAATCAGGATATTTGGTATGTAAAATTTCCATATCAAATTCATTCGATTCTGTCAATACCAAAACATCTGGAATATTTTTATTTTCATTAAAAGCAGTTTCAAAACCATTGTTTCTTGAAGTGTTCCAAAACACGACTTCTAAATCTCCATCCTTAATGTCTTGGGAAAAACTGACCCTAAAGCTCCTTCCTAGCCATACTATTAATAGCAGACCTGCTAATATCAAATTATACTTTCTCTTTTTTCCGAGGAAAATGGAAAGTCCTAAAACAACCGAAATAATTATGGGTAAAGGAAACATATAAAAAAATAGCGAAGCTTTGTAGCTACTATCTTTTATGTAAAAATGGAGTATTAATAATGTTAGGATAATTACAACATTAATAAGCAGGTATAAGGCTTTAAGAAACCGCCACATTAGCGCAAAGAAAACCCTTTTCCTGCCCACCAAGGGCGCACTTTAACCTCTAACCGCCCAGCTTGTACCATAGGGTCTGATTTTGCTAAACTATCTGCCATTTTCAAATTGGGCACATTATATATAGTGATACCGCGAATGTCGCCATCATTTCCAAGGGGGCCAGAAATATCGGCATAGCCCAGCTCATACATTTTCATTAGATGTGCTTCATGTTCCTTTTGCAATTGCTCTACTTCTTCTTCAATGGTGGCGCGGATAGACCCTTTTTTCAAAAAAGCGATAAAATATTGCTGCATTAAAATGGTGTCTTGGGTTTTTTTATCAATATAATCGTAGGTTTTAAAACCTTTCGCTTTCAATTCTTCTTTAATTTGTTTTGTTGACTTTTTAACGGTTTCCGTAACAACTTCAATGATAGAATCTGATTTTGCATCAATAACTTCTTGCAAATCTTCATTGATATCTGAAACATCTGGTTTTGATTCGTTTTTACAGGAAAAGAAAAGCGTTATTAATAATAATATAATGATTGATTTATTCATGTTTCGATTTTTAATGATTGCTACTGTTCTTGCCACGTTTTAAAAGGCTGTTTGCTTAATTGTGAATTGTAATATTTTATTTGCCCCGTGACTTCTTCGCCCAGCCAGTTTGGTTTTTCAAAAGGTTCATTTTCAGATTCCAATTCAATTTCTGCAATGGTCAGGCCTTTATTGGCTCCAAAAAAGACATCTATTTCAAAAGTATGGTTTTTTACTTTTACTTCATAACGTTCTTTATCAATAATTGTTGGATCACAAAGTTTTAACAAGGCTTCGGCATCTGTTTTGTCTATTTCCTTTTCCCATTCAAACCGAGACAATCCGTCGTTTGTTGATTTTCCTTTTACGGTTAAAAAGCCTTTGTTGCCTTTAATTCGCACTCTAACGGTTCGCTCTTTAGCCGTGTTTAAAAACCCTTGAATGATTCTGGTTTTTTTGAATGCTCCTCTTTTAAAATCATCAGAAACAACTAAAAATTTACGTTCTATTTCTATCAATTTTCAATGGTTTTTAATTGTTCATTATGTTTTTTACTAAACACGGTTAATGCCACCATGGCACCAATGGTTGCAAACAACATATCAGATTGTGTGTCCCAAATATAGCCTTGGGTGCCTAAAAATGAATCACCGCCTTCTCCAGTAGCTAAAGAAACACCCCATTCAACAAATTCATAAGCGGCACTAATGGCCAAAGCAATACTAACAACAATAAAGTTAAGCCAGTTGTTTTTTAGCAGAACTTTTTTTCGAATCAATAATTCTCTTGCAATCATAGCAGGCACAAAGCCTTGGGCAAAATGACCTAATTTATCGTAATTATTCCTGCTTTGGTTGAAAGTGTCTTGAATCCAATCGAATAACGGTACTTCGGCATAGGTGTAATGTCCGCCAACTATCAAAATAGCGCTATGTATAAAAATAAGCACATACACTAAGTTTGTAAATCTGAATTTTTTAAATGTAATTGCTAAAACCACTAAGCCTATAACAGCAGGCAATACTTCTAAAAACCACGTAAAATAATCATGGGGATTGATGGCAGACCAAATAAATAACAAAATTGTTACTATGAGCAGGATATAAATTTGTTTCATTTTAAAATATTCTCTAATCAAAGATATCTTATTTTTGAAAGATAAAAATTCAAAAATGCTTAGCGAGTTACCAAAACGAAAAATTATCCATGTGGATATGGACGCCTTTTATGCTTCCGTAGAACAAATGGATAATCCAGAATTAAAGGGAAAGCCTATTGCTGTTGGCGGTGGTAGCAAACGCGGTGTGATTAGCGCAGCAAGCTATGAAGCCAGAAAATTTGGCGTAAAAAGTGCCATGTCCGGTAATTTGGCAGCTAAACTGTGTCCTGATTTGATTTTTGTAAGAACGAATTTTGAGCGTTATATTGAAATTTCAAAAAAAATAAGAAAAATTTTTTACGATTATACTGATTTGGTAGAACCGCTATCTCTGGATGAAGCATATCTGGATGTTACCGAAAATAAAAAAGGCAACCCAAGTGCCTCATTGATTGCCAAAGAAATACGGGAACGGATTTTTAATGAATTGGGCTTAACGGCTTCAGCAGGTATTTCCATCAATAAATTTATTGCGAAAGTAGCGAGCGATTACAACAAGCCCAACGGACAAAAAACCGTAAATCCTGAAGAAGTCATTGAGTTTTTAGAAGCATTGGATATCCGAAAATTTTATGGTGTTGGTAAAGTGACTGCTGAAAAAATGTATCAAAAAGGCATTTTTACGGGATTGGACTTAAAACAGAAATCTATGGAATATTTAGATGAAAACTTTGGGAAATCGGGCCGCTATTATTACTATGTTGTTAGAGGGATTCATAATAGTGAAGTAAAACCAAACCGCATCCGG
>CAXBNH010000262.1:0-4655 GCA_963976905.1 uncultured Algibacter sp. | reverse complement strand
CCTCTAAACTTCGTTTTGGCACCATTCACATAAATACCATCTGCTTTACGAACTTCTACGGTACGAAAGCCAATTTTTTTAGATAATTCATGTATTATATTGTTGGATTTATCTAGTAATTTGAATGTGGCGACATAACGATTGGGAAATTCTGGCGACCATAATTTAGGGTTCTTAAAAATGCCCTCAACCTTTATTGAATCAGACTTTTTGGGAATATTTTTAGAAAATACAGCTTGTTTGTTTTTTTGAAAATCCAAGATAGTAATTTCAATAGAAGCAGCTGTTTTTGGACTATTTAACAAAACATCAGCTTTAAAAGAACCATCAGCTTTGGCATCAATTGCGACTCTATCTATGTTTTCTTTAGGATTGATTTGTAAATAAACCGGTCTGAATATGCCCCCAAAAATCCAGTAATCTGATTTTCTTTCTGCTTGATTTATAGATTCATTCGTTGAAAATTTTTTGACCTTAACTTCCAATACATTTTTCGCTCCATATTTTAAAGCATTGGAAACATCAAAAGAAAATTCATAAAAAGCCCCCCTGATGAGAGCCTATGGTTTTTCCATTCAAAACAACCTCACAATCGGTCATAACACCTTCAAAAACAACCTCTACTTGCTTGTTTTGCCATGATTTGTTACCATCAAATTCTAACTTATAGTGCCCTTCTTCTTTAAGTCTTTTATAAAAAGAAACATGCCCGTAATTATATTCCCCATAGCCTTGCTGTTCCCAACAGGAAGGCACTTCTATGGTTTTCCATTGCTTACTGTTCATGCCAGCCGTACAATAAAAATCCCAAGAAACGGTGTTATCAGCACCCGTTCCCGATAAATAATGGACTACGGATTCTTGTGCTTGCGCCACAGCAATCGAAGTAATGTAAATTAGAAATAAGACAATGTTTTTCATAAGGTTATATTTGATTTTATTTGTGTAATCGATTTCACTAATTTTAAATACTATTGGCTAAAATTGATATTAATCAATTCATTTGAAACTATAAGAATGGTGTTGATTTCAACTCGTTTGGCCTGCTATTTCTCCAATTTCCGCAATAAAGTTATCCGCCAAAGCATCTGCTTCCGTTTGTGATTTGGCTTCGGTATAAATTCTAATAATGGGTTCGGTATTGCTTTTACGCAAATGTACCCAACTTTCAGAAAAATCAATCTTAACACCATCAATGGTTGCTAATTGTTCGTTTTGGTAACGGTGTTCAATGGTTTTTAAAATACCGTCCACATCCAAACCGGGCGTTAATTCAATTTTCTTTTTACTCATAAAGTAATTGGGATAGGTTTTTCTGAGTGCGCTAACAGATATTCTTTTATCAGCCAATAAGCTCAAAAACAACGCCACGCCTACCAAGGCATCGCGTCCGTAATGCGATTCTGGGTAAATGATACCGCCATTACCTTCGCCACCAATGACTACTTTGTTTTTTTTCATTAAACTTACTACATTTACCTCGCCTACGGCACTAGCTTCATAAGTGCCGCCGTGTTTTTCGGTCACATCGCGCAAAGCCCTGGTAGAGCTCATGTTGCTTACCGTATTTCCTGGTGTTCTGCTCAATACATAATCGGCACAGGCCACCAAAGTGTATTCTTCGCCAAACATATCGCCGTTTTCGTCCATAAACGCCAAACGATCCACATCTGGATCCACTACAATTCCAAAATCAGCGCGATGTTTTTTCACTTCAGCTGATAAATCTCCCAAATGCTCTTTTAAAGGTTCTGGATTGTGCGGAAAGTGTCCGTTGGGCTCACAATATAATTTAACAACATCAACCCCCAAACGCTCTAAAAGTAATGGAATGGCAATACCTCCCGTGGAATTCACACCATCAACCACCACTTTAAAACGGGCTTTTTCTATGGCATTTGTATTTACTAAACTTAAATTCAAGACCTCATCAATATGTAAATCTATGTAGGCTTGGTTCTTAGTGATTTTCCCTAAACTATCCACATCTGCAAAATCCATGCTATCACTTTCAGCAATATCTAAAATTTTTGCACCTTCAGCAGCATCCAGAAATTCGCCTTTGGCATTCAAAAGTTTTAAAGCGTTCCATTGTTTTGGGTTATGACTTGCCGTTAAAATAATGCCGCCATCGGCATGCTCCATGGGCACGGCAATTTCTACGGTTGGTGTTGTGGAAAACCCTAAATCAACCACGTGAATCCCTAATCCTACCAAAGTATTCATTACTAAATTCTGAATCATTTCGCCAGAAATACGGGCATCCCTACCTACAACAACTTTATAATCTTGTTTATTGCGTTGCTGCTTTAGCCAAACGCCGTAAGCCGATGCAAATTTAACCGCATCAATGGGTGTTAGATTCTCTCCAATGTTCCCTCCAATGGTGCCTCTAATTCCTGAAATTGATTTTATTAGTGTCATAGTCTATTTTAAAATTAAAAAGACAAATATAGTATTTCAAAATCGTAATTCTTCCATAGTAATTTGTAAATTACACCAATGAATTATCTTGCCCATATTTATCTTTCTGGAGAAAACGACCTAATAACCATTGGTAATTTTATGGCTGATGGCATTAAAGGAAAAAACTACAAAAAATACCCCAAACACATTCAGATTGGTATTTTGTTGCACAGGCAGATTGATACGTTTACAGATACCCATAAGACCGTAAGACTGAGCACCAAACGTTTACATGAAAAATACAGCCATTACTCAGGTGTGATTGTGGATATACTTTACGACCATTTTTTAGCTAAAAATTGGAGCAGATATAGTGACATCCCTTTACATATATATGTTGATGATTTTTACGATTCTTTAGAAGAACACTACCAATTATTACCTTTAAGAGTCCAAAAAATGATGCCTTACATGATGGCGGATAATTGGCTTTTAAATTACGCCTCCATAGAAGGAATATCCAGAGTTTTGGAA
This sequence comes from uncultured Algibacter sp., assembly GCA_963976905.1. Taxonomy (GTDB): domain Bacteria; phylum Bacteroidota; class Bacteroidia; order Flavobacteriales; family Flavobacteriaceae; genus Pseudalgibacter. Next base: position 1,715 of record CAXBNH010000262.1, on the reverse strand, counting down.
GGTATGAACAGACGAACCAAAAACCGTTCTGGCATGAATGAAGCCGTAACGGAACTGGAAGCCTTTTATAAGGAATTTGAAAATGAATTCACTTCTTTTTTTGATGAATTGATTGCTTTCTCAAAACTTAAATTATTAGAACTTTCCGAAGAAAAATAAGCTAGTCTTATTTAAATTAATTAGGTAGGCACGCTGACACAATACCTGTTTTTCAGACAAAACACCATTATAAAGACCGATAATCGAAAGGATGATACGCCTGTCGGTTTTTAAAGTTTTTCTTTCAGCAAACCAATCATATTTAATAATTTAGCTTTAAATATACTAGTGCACAGCCAAACTTCTATGTCCAAAAAACCAAAGAAAACAGTCAAAATAATTGCAGGTATCATTGTATTTATAACCTTGCCCAGTTTATTGTTTTTTGGTTTTTTATATTTTAAATACGATGAAGAACTACCTGTTGGTATTTCAGGAGAACAAGCTGATATTTTGGCCGAAAATATGTTGGAAGCTTTAAATTTTGAAGCTTACAAAAACACGGATTATATTGAATGGACATTTAAAAAACGTCATCATTATGAATGGCAGAAAAACAAAAACACATGTACCGTATATTGGAAAGATTATAAAGTAACCCTTGATTTAAACAATCCTAGCCAAAGCAAAGCTTATGTGCATAGTTTTAAAACCGATGGCGAAAAAGCAACCGAACTTATTGATTCTGCAATAAACTATTTTAACAATGATTCCTTTTGGCTGGTAGCGCCATATAAAGTTTTTGATGAAGGCGTGAAACGTGCAGTAGTTAAAGACGAAAATGGCAATGATGCGCTGTTAGTTACATACTCTCAAGGCGGTTCTACTCCTGGAGATTCGTATTTATGGCTATTGGATGAAAACAATAAGCCTAAAAGTTTCAAAATGTGGGTGTCCGTACTTCCCATTGATGGACTGGAAGCTACATGGAACCATTGGGTCACTACTGAAAGCGGTGCACAGCTCCCCACATTCCATAAAATGCTTTTTTTCGGTTTGGAAATAAACCATATTAAAGGAACGGATTAGTTCCCAGTTTACAGTCGCAGTTAATTGGTCGCGCAAAAGCTCAGAGATTCAGAGTTTATGTTTGAAATTTGAGTTCAATAATAAGGCTTGAGTTTCTACATCTTGACGGCTTAGCGTCTTCGCGCGAAAAAAACTTTTTCCGATTCAATTAATAAGTGTTTACTGCAACTGTGACTGTAAGCTTATTTAGATTTTTGTCCCACAAAATGATGGCTTTTCGATTTAAACAACACGTTAAAACTTGTTAAACTACCATAAATCCGGGTAATATATTGCTGCAAATCTATTTTACCTTGTTCATCTAAATCGCTGGCATTAATGCGCTGTTCCATAACACGCAAACGGTCACGTACCATGGTTATCTTATGAAAAAAAGTTTCAATAGGCAGCTCGTAAGATTTTAAACCGGCATCGCTTGGTTCTAAAATCAGTTTTCCTCCTTTATATTTATCGGCAATGGGCACGATTTCGCTCACATCACTCCATTTCTTCAAAATTTGAACCAAGCTGCTTTCCACTTCAGAAAAACTAACTGTATCTACATCGCCATCAGCTGCTTCTATGATTTCAAACGCACTATCTATATTAATGGTTTCCAATCCACTTTCAATAAACGTAACCCAATAATGTTGAGAGGTTACATTGGT
>CAXBNH010000261.1:0-4685 GCA_963976905.1 uncultured Algibacter sp. | reverse complement strand
TAGTTGATTTTTAATTGATATTGATGTAGGATTTCAGAGTCGTAAATATACAAGGTTTCGTTGGTTACAAAAAACCGTTGTATCAATAAATTTGGAAGTTCAATTGGTAAAGCGTTTTTTGTATTCTTTTTTAAATAAAAAAGGCTGTTTTCTTTTTTCAAAAAAAGGTTTTCATTGCTTTCAGAAATGGCTGTATAACCTTCGTTTTTTGTTTTAGCAATCAGACTTCCAAAATAATTATAGGTGAGCAATTGGTTTTCGGTAAGCAAATAGCAATAATTGTAATTGCTAGTCATATCCAAAATACGGTCTTGAATAGGTAAAGTCACTACGCGAGTTGTGTTGCTTTTATAATCATAAAGTTCCAATTCTTGCGTGTCTTGATTGAACAGCCAAAGCGTGTTGTCATGCCCAGTAGAAATAAAAGATATATTTCTATAAGGTTGTTTGGTGTTGAAATCTATTTTGAAAATTTCAGCAAGCCGGTTATCCAAAATAACTACGGTATTGAAATCTTTATAAAACAAATTGATTTTTAATGGGTTGAAAACACCTGCCGTTGTAATATCGCCCAATTGTAAGTTGTTATAAGTGATTGTTTTTGTAGTGTTTTGTTTATGGAACACGTTTTTATCAATAAAATATGTAGTTCCAAAATTATCAATGGAAACCAATCTTTCAGTCTGTAAATCAATATTTTTAATAGGCGAGATTCCAATAATTTCTTGGGAAAATATGGATGATGAAAAAAACAAGAAAAGATAAATGAAGTGTTTCATGCGACTTGAAAAATACAAAAATCAAACCACTTTTCTGAAAATTAATTAGGAGTAGAATTTCGAATGTCAAAATTTTAAAAATTAAGAAGGATTTAACGTTTTATGATTAAACTTAGTCTGCAAACTGCTGTCTAACAAAATTAAAACCTAGCTTTAGTGCTTAACAAAATAATAGTCTTATGAATTTAAATGTCTTTAAATCAATAACATGTTTGCTGCTTATCGTTTCATCTTTTTCATTTGCCCAAAAAGACTTTCAAGGGAAAGCATATTATGAAACCAAAACCACGGTTGACATGAGTAATTTCGGTGGTGGTCAATTAAGCGAAGAGCGCAAAAGGGAAATTGCAGACCGTATGAAAAGTGCTTTGGAAAAAATATTTACCCTTACATTCAACCAATCAGAATCTTTGTATAAAGAAGAAGAAAAACTGGACACACCCGGGCAAGGGGGCAGCATGCGTTTTGGCATGATGAGCGCCACGGGCGGGGCGCAATATAAAAATGTAAAAGACCAAAAGGTGTTGCAAGAGCAAGAATTTTTTGGGAAACAGTTTTTGATAAATGATGATCTACAAAAATTAGATTGGGAATTGGGTTCTGAAACCAAAACCATTGGGCAGTACATGTGTTTTAAGGCCACAGCGGTAAAAAAAGACAATAGTTTTGATTTTGGAAGTTTTGGAAGAAGGAATGAAGAAAAGCCCAAAGACTCTACAGCTACCAAAGATAAAGTGGCTAATCCGGTTGAAGAGGTAAAAGAAATAGTGGTTACCGCTTGGTACACACCACAAATACCGGTTAATCAGGGGCCCGATGTGTATTGGGGATTGCCTGGGTTGATTTTGGAAATCAATGCCGATAGAACGACTATTTTGTGTTCTAAAATAGTTTTGAACCCTTCAGAAAAAGAAACCCTTAAAGTGCCATCCAAAGGGAAAGATGTTACGCAAAAAGAATATGATGACATTGTTAAGAAAAAAATGGAAGAAATGCGTGACATGTATAGAAGTAGAGGTGGAGACCGTGGTGGTAGCGGTGGTGGAAGACCGAGATAAACCATTCAATCAAAAAAAAAATAGTTAATGAAGAAACTTATTCTGTTCACGCTGCTGTTAGTAGCTGGTTCAACCTTTGCGCAAGTAAAGATAGAAGGTGTTGTTAGAGATAGTATCGGTGCGCCTTTGGAGTTGGCAAACGTGATTGCCATCAACCAAGAGACCCAAAAACTAGATTCTTATGGCATTACAAGTCCTGATGGGCGTTATAAACTGTCCGTAGAAAAAAACACCAATTACAAAATACAGGTAAGCTATATTGGTATGAAAACCGAACAGGCAGAAATAAAGACCTTGGATGCGGATATTGCCAATGATTTTACCATGCAGTATGACAATACTTTGGATGAAATTGAATTGGTTTATGAAATGCCCGTAACCATAAAAGGCGATACCATTACGTATAATGCCGATTCTTTTAACAAGGGCACCGAAAGAAAGCTGGGCGATGTACTGAAAAATTTACCGGGTGTTGAAATTAATGACGATGGTCAAATTGAAGTGGAAGGCAAAGTGGTTTCCAAATTGATGGTAGATGGGAAAGAATTTTTTGATGGCGATACCAAATTAGCGACCCAAAATATCCCTTCCAATGCGGTTGATAAAGTGGAAGTGCTTAAAAATTATGCCGAAATAGGGCAGCTTAGTGGCGTGACCAATAACCAAGATAATATTGCCATCAATATCAAATTAAAAGAAGGTAAAAAGAATTTCTGGTTCGGGAATATAACCGTTGGAGGGGGCGCTTCAAACAAAAATGGATTGTATTTGTTGCAGCCCAAATTGTTTTATTACAGTCCAACATACAGCATAAACACCATAACAGATTTGAATAATCTGGGAGAAATAGCTTTTTCTCGCCGTGATTATTTCAACTTTACAGGCGGTTTTAGAAGCCCAAGCAGAAGCAGCGGCACCAATATCAATTTAGGGAATAACAATCTTGGGTTTTTAACGGCCCAGAACAATCGAGCTAAAGACATCAATACTAAATTTGGGGCCGCCAATTTTAGTTGGTCGCCCAACAAAGCGTTGGATTTAAGTGGTTTTGCTATTTTTTCCAACAGTAAAACAGAACTGCAAGAAAATAGGGATGTGCAATATACCGACCCAGAATTAGGAATTCCGGATGAAAGCACCGAAAGTAATACCACACAGCGTAGCGATTTGGGGATGCTGAAATTATCGGCTAAATATAAACCTAATAGCAATAACCAATTGGATTATGATATCTTAGGGCGTATATCCAAAGAATCGCAAGACCAAGATTTTTTCTCGTCTGTAAATGGTACTATTGAAGAGTTGGAAAAATCGAGTCCGTATAGCATCAGCCAAAATCTAAATTACTATTACACGCTCAATGCCACTAATATTTTTGCTTTGGAAGTACAGCATTTACTGCAAGACGAAGACCCGTTTTACAATGCTATTTTAGAAGATAAGGATAATTATGAAGGCACGGCCAATAATTTAGGGTTGGACGGTGCTCAAATAGGCTACAATATTGCGCAGGAAAAACGGGTGCAATCCAATCAAATGGATGCGAAGTTGGATTATTGGAACATACTGAACAATAAAAGCGACATCAATTTAACAGTTGGAGCCATATTGAGCAGTCAGAAATTCAATTCTGATATTTTTCAGTTTTTGGATGATGGTTCACAATTCAATCCAACGCCAACTATTAATGATGGATTGGATACCAATGCCATTAAATACAATTTCAGCGATATGTATTTGGGAGCGCATTACAGATTAAAATCAGGGCTTTTCACATTTACGCCCGGTGTTTCGGCACATGCTTATAGTGCTAAAAACACACAATTTGGAACAGAAACGACCGATAATTTTTTCCGTTTACTGCCAGATTTCAATATGCGCATCCAACTTAAAAAGAGCGAACAGATTACTTTAGATTATGGGATGCAAACACAATTTACAGATGTATCCAAGTTTGCTAGTGGATTGGTTTTGAATAGTTATAGCTCGTTGTATTCTGGTAATCCAGACTTGCAAAGTGCGTTATCGCATAACATCAATTTGTCATATTACAGTTTTAATATGTTCAATTATACCAATGTTTTTGGAAGCTTGAATTACAATAAAAGCATAAACAATATTAGGAACATTTCTATTTTCGAGCCCGGCAGCGTGGTTCGGGTGAGTTCGCCGTTCAATTCAGGTTTTGCAGATGAAAGTGCGAGTGCCAATGGTCGGTTTCAGCGAACATTTGGTAAATTAAGAGCGTCTGTAAATGGCAATCTCAACTATTCCAAGTTTAACCAATTTGTTCAAAATAGGCCGTCTGTAAGTGAGAGTTTTTCGCAAACCTACAGGGGTGAGTTGCGTACCAATTTTAAAACGGCCCCCAATGTGGAAATTGGCTATCGATACAGCATTCAAGATAATAACCAAGGGGATAGGAATACAAAATTCTATACCAAAGCACCGTCCATAGAATTGGATGCCTTGATTTTTAAGACCATCACGTTCAGAACTGATTATACATATAACAATTTTAGTGATGCCACAAAAACCATCAACAGCTATGAGTTTTTAAATGCCTCATTGGCTTACCGAAAAGATAAAGATGCGAAGTTGGAATATGAAATTAAAGCCACCAACTTATTCAATACCAAGTCACAAAATAATATCAATACGGGAAACGTTTCCGTAAGTGCTACCGAGTATTTTATCCAGCCGCTTTTTGTTTCATTTAGATTGCGTTACGAATTGTGAAAAATACCTATTTTTTATTTTGCATAATTAGCAAAGTATAATATATTTGCCAACGGTTTTGGGGAGATACTCAAGCGGCCAACGAGGGCAGACTGTAAATCTGCTGACT
>CAXBNH010000260.1:0-4709 GCA_963976905.1 uncultured Algibacter sp. | reverse complement strand
GCAAACAGCAACGCCATTGGAACAGGCTTTTGAAAAAATAACACAAAATGTAGTGCAGGAAGTGGTGCGTCGTAACGATGATTTGCCACCTACCGAAGCTGTAAAAATTACCACGATGGCTGGATGTTCAGCAGTTAAAAAATAGATTATGAGCTCAGAAGAATTAAGATTAAATGTTGAGAAAGCCTTAGAGGAAATCCGTCCGTTCCTTCAAAGTGACGGTGGCGATATTTCATTATTGTCCATTGAAAACGATACCTTGGTAAGAGTGCAACTTGAAGGCGCATGTGTGGGCTGTAGCGTCAACCAAATGACGCTTAAATCTGGTGTGGAAATGACCATTAAAAAATATGCGCCACAAATTGAACAGGTTATAAATATTCAATCTTAAAGTATTTCCTTTCTATATTATTTTCACAATTAATAGTATTTTCACAAAACTTTTTGGCACACAATGTGCATTGCAAAAGCATAACAATAATTTACAATGAGTCAAGACATCAATATAAAAATAACAGATAGAGACGGGGTAACCCACGATGTGGTAGCACCAACTGATATGGCCATGAACCTTATGGAAGTCGTACGGTCTTACGAGTTGGCGCCAGAAGGCACCATTGGTGTCTGTGGCGGTATGGCCATGTGTGCGTCTTGTCAATGCTATGTGGTAAGTGATACTGAGTTGCCAGCGATGAGTGATGACGAGGAAGCCATGTTATCTGAAGCTTTTGATGTAAAAGATAACAGCCGTTTGGGTTGCCAAATACAAATGACACCAGACATGGAAGGTCTTGAAGTGGAATTGGCTCCAGAATCATAAATAAACATCGGCGTTTTGTTATTCCTGCGAAAGCAGAAATCCCATTATAAATATTTGGGCGTTTCCCCTGCGGGGTCGGGCTATCCATTACAAGTCCTCGGTCGTTCCGATAACTATCGGAACTCCCTGTGGGCTTTTCATTTCTATCCCTAACGCAACCCTGTCCGCTAAAACCTCTCGTAAAACCAAGAACATTCTTGTCAATTTACGTGTTAGTGTTGCTGTACTTATCAATCTTTTTATTCAGAATATAAAATTTTCAATCCTTAAATGTGTTCAGTTGTTTCTGTTGATATAAAAAAAACCACTTAAAACATTTTGTGTTTAATGTTTTAAGTGGAGTGTGAGAATTAAATATTTTAATCTTTCTTTATTTTAAAAAACGACTATGGCATTGAAATTTATATTCTAAACATGGCACCAGATGGTTTAAGCCCAGCATAAGCCATACCTGCTTGGTCCATCCAATGCGGTTGAACAATACCGTGTTGCAAAACTGCATGAATATCCCTATGTGCTCTTTCTATTCGAGATTTGGTATATAATGAGGCTGTGCCTGCAACTGCATAAATTTCAGTGACCATGCCTCTGGCTTCTTTTGCAGCCTGAACCGAAGCAGCCCATACGTCTGCTAATTGCTCATCAGTATAGTTGTTGCCTGCAACGGATTCTTTCCAAATGGTTGAAACGGCATTGTGTAATTGGCATCGTTTAGAATCCAATATGGTTTTGCTTTTTGCAATGGTTGCTTGAACAGTTGAGCGGTCGCGTAAATCTGGACTTTTCCCTGGAGTTACTCTTTCTAAGCACATTTTAATCAAATCGTCTGTAGCTGCTTTTAGCAAGCCTAATGCAATGGCCGCATTACCAGCCGAATTCAAACAACCAATGGGTAAACGGCTATAGGCATTATCATTCTGTACGGGACTGTCAAAATCTATCGCATATTTTTCTTTTACAAAAGTATCCTTAATTTCTATATCGTGACTTCCTGTGCCTCTAAGTCCTCCTACACTCCAAGTATCAATAACTTTAATGGCGGATTTCGGAATAAAAAATAACTTCAGTTTAGCGCCTGGGCCAAGGGTTTTTGGTAAATCTTCTGAGGTTACTAGGCATCGCATTGCAAATCAGTCAGATAGTTCACAACCAGACACCAAAGACCATCTGCCAGACACTTTATATCCACCAGGTACTATTTCGGCAATGCCTTCAGGGCGGGCAGAGTTTGCATAAACATGTGATGAATCTTTGTATATTTCATTCATGCTCTCCTCATCTAAAAATCGACCAAAAGTACACGCCAAGTGATTGTTCCAAACGCTCCAAGCAACAGATGCTTCTGCGCTGCTCAGTAATTCATAAACTTTTAATACTTCTACAGGGTCATCCTCCCATCCTCCCAGATATTTTGGCAAACCCATTCTAAAGAGTTTAGAGTTTTTAAGTCGCTCAACAATAGCCGGGGCAAGCCTTCGTAATTGTTCTGTTTCTTCACGGTGAGCAATAGCTAATTCGCATATCTCTTGAGCTATATGGGTTGGTAGTGTTTTTGTGTTTTTTAATGAAGGTGTAGTATCCATAGGTTAATTTTGTTAGATTTGATAAAAGTGGTAAGCTGCAAGTTAAAAGAATAAATTGATTATAAACCTTTAAAATTTAAGCTTTTATAAATTTGGATATAAAACTATTATTAATCCTCGATTACGGCATAATTAATTGTTAAAATGCCAAAAAAATTGATAATGTGAGTTTTATTGCCATTTATTTTAGTGCATTTTTAGAAAGAAGTTAAACAGATTTTAAGTTCATAAAATAAGGCTCTCATAAAGAAAATGTATTTTTTATAGATACCCTAATAGTTATTTAGATGGAATTTTTTGATACCAAAAAAATAAGTAATTATATAATAATTGTAGGCTGAAAGCTGTCCCTTGATTTGCTATGCAATCATTTATTGATAAGGCTGATTTTTTCGTTTACCTTATCCATAAAATCGTGTAAATAATTGGGGATATTATTTTTCATTTGGTCTATTCTCCAACTTTTAACAATACCATCTTTAGAATATTCAATATAAATACCACCGCCATCGGCACAGTCAGGACAGCCTATTGTAGTTTCTTTTTCAGATAATAATTTGGTTGGAAAATAATCAATCAGATCTTTAGCTTGTTCAAATTTATCATTCCCTAAAACTTCAAAACTAAAGGTCTCATGTGAATAGTTGTCTTGTGAGTCTTCGTATAATTTGTCATGGGTCAGTTTAAAAGTTTCTATGCAATTTTCTCCTACGCAAAATCCATAAAAATGACCAAAAATTAGGTAGTCATCTTCATTTAAACTAGCGTCATCATCGGAGTTGCAACTATATGTAAGAATGGATAAAAGGAGGATTAAGATAGGTTTTTTCATGGAGTCATTTTTTTAATAGATACATAAATCCCAATTAAGTTGCGCAAAACTTTTATGAATTCGTTCTATAATCTATCAATTTTCTTGGGCCTTCAAGCAACACCCTCACAATTTGTAACATCCCATCATCATTGGTGTCTATTTGCCATTTTATCAATGAAATTTCACCATTTTCAATTTCAAGGCCTGTGATGCATCGTGGGTGCACACAGCTACCATCATTAAAAAAAGCAATGTCGCCGGGCTCTGGAAAACGTGGCCGGTGCGTATGTCCTACAATGGTTATTAAATTATTGTTTTCAATAATCCATTTTTTGGTTCGGCGTTCCACTTTTATAAGCTCGCTATAGTTTTTTGCAGGACTTGTGGGGTCGGCAATGCCCATAACATTTAAAGGTTTCCAAAGCACACGTACCATAAAACGGCTCCATTTCCAAAAAAGGTAATTCCACCAATCGGCTTGATGGCCGTGGGTTAAAAAAAGCTTTTGTTCTGTTAAACAATGTTTTAAAATAATGCCTTCGTGATATTGAATGCCTGGGAATAAGGGAACATCTTCGCCCACTTTTTTGTCAAAATAGGTAAATAGATTTTTTTTAACATATTCAGGATTGCGATACACCATATCGTGATTGCCCCAAATGTTATGAAGACGGCCTTCTTCATAAAATAACTTCATGAGCATATACACATTTTTGTGCGCTTCTAAAATGGGCAGTAACGATATATTTTCCCATAGTTCATCCCCATCGCCAATTTCACAATATTGAAATCCTTCGGCATAATAATGTTTTAAGGCGTGGTAGTAAATGTTTCGGTTGTTTGCAAAATCATCAGCAAAACTATTGTCGCCACGGTGGCAATCGCTGAAAAAAATGAACTTGCTGTCATCATCAAAATCGATGGTTTTAGCATTTTTATAAGCCTTATCTAATCTTTTTTTGGATGAAAACATATGTAAATGTAAACAAAAATGCGTTTTTAAAATGCATCCAAAAATATCATGGTTTTAGTTTTTGAATGGCCAAAGGCAAGATGCGCTCTACAAATTTTGAATAGGCAAGTTGAGAGGGATGTAAGCCATCTGAAGCAACAAGTGCTGGGTTTGCCAGCCCCATTCTGGTAATGTCTGTAATGTTTATATAGGTAATGTTATTGGCAATGCAGTGATCTTCGGCAAACGTATTGTAAGCGTCAATTTCTTTAGAAATGTTTTTGTTGCCATTGCCAAAAGCAGTGAAAGCATAATCGGGAATAGAAATGACAATGACATTACTTTTATTGTTTTTTGCTTTTGAAATGGCCACATCCACAAGTTTGGGGAACTCGCTTTCATATATTGAAAATGGTCTGCCCTGATACTGGTTGTTGACGCCAATTAAAAGGGTCACTAGATCGTGATTATTTGCTAGTTTTTCAGCAGCAACGGCATTTAGCAGGTTTGAGGTTGTCCAGCCTGTTCGCGCTATGATTT
>CAXBNH010000259.1:0-4723 GCA_963976905.1 uncultured Algibacter sp. | reverse complement strand
AATAACTTATTGAATGCCTAGTTTAAAAGATTACGCTTTTTAATTTACTCTAAAACCATCCGTTTGGTAATAGAAGTAGTATCTGAATGAATGTTTACAAAATATATTCCTTTTGAAACGCTATTCAGATTGATAGTTGTTACCCGTGACGCATTTGACATATCTTGTTTGAAAATGCACCTTCCACTCAAATCATAAATAACAATCTTTTCTAGGGCTACCAAACCATTGTTTTCTATAAACAAATTATCTTTTGTTGGATTTGGATAAAGTTTTACACTAGCGTTTAATTCATCTTCCTCAACACCTAGATTACAAATACCTGCGTAATTTTGCATTAGTGATTGGCTGCATACTGGTGTACCAATACTTCTAGCTTGTATGATAGCTGCAATAGTCTTGTTTTGAGTGTTCAAAACCCTATTTGATTCGCCTTTTGAAATGGAATAATGCATCGAATCATTGGTATCAATAACATGGTCTAATTGATGGCAATGGCCTAATTCATGAAGCGCGACACTTTCAAAATCAAGCTGTAATACAGTTGGAGTGTTTGTAGAAAAATTCCAAACAGATTCATCATCAAAAACAACATCAAATTCCCTTATGTACCATCTTAAATCGGTATCACCATTAACTAAACATGGCACAAAATATGTTGTACGACGTCCAAGAACAGTATCTGGCAAATCATCATCAGGATTGCCACTACTACTATTATCAAACGTGATAACATTCATATTGTCTGAAACAGATTGATGCTGTGCAGCAGTGGCAGATACCATGTTTGCTTCATCTAAAAACCAATTTATTTTAGATTCACAACGCCATGTTTCCAATGCTCTAAGAAAAGGAGCTTTTGCACCGGTTACCGCATTAAAAGCTGTAGTCATTTGCCATGTATAACCCCCACTACCATTGTCGTCCACATGCTGGGTCGGATAAGCAACATCAATACCCGTATTCAAATTATCAGATACAACAGTAATTTGGGAATAATTGACCGTTAAATTAGTGTTGGATGCCAGCGTACTATTATCATCGTGTGTTATTCTAATTTTGCCTGTACCCGCTTTGGAAGGGATTTCAACAGTAACCTGCTCATCATCCCATGTTAATACTTGCGAATCCAATGCATCAATATAACTGCTACCTGCGTTTTCCGCATTACTAAAACCTACCTTTCCTTTTACCGTTCCAAAACCAGAACCTGTTATGGTTAAAACGGATTTTGTACCTGCTGTTGAAACTGCAGGAGAAAAACCCGTAATGGCAATTGCAAGCGCATTATTGACTTTACCAGAAACGTTTACCTTGCTTTGAACATCAAAAGGGGCTACCTCGATATAATCCGCTTTGGTAATGCTCTTTATTTCATTGTAAAACGAATCGGTTATCCCATTTTTTGTGATAAAGATGTTTGAAGCTTCATTCGTATTTACATCATATTTGTAAAATGCTTGTGAAGAACCATAGGGCATGTATCTTTTTTTAGGAACAGCCGCGGCATCCAGCAACACATTGCCCTCATTTAATGTAAAAACCCCAAGGTCGCCCTTATATAATTCTAAACTAGGTGAAACCATTTGGGCCTCAGAATCCGTAACACCACCTAGCGTAATAATATCAACCGTTGTTAAAAAATCGCCTTTAAAAACCTTATGCACTTCAACTGTATTGACCGTATAGATTTTCTCGTGATTAACGTCCCAAAAAGATTTTTTCGAGAGCACTTTACCTTCAAATACCAACGTGGATTTTTCAATTTGCTTGCTTAAAGGAATTTCTTTAAGCATTATTTGTGCAGATATTGGTTTTGATACCATCAAAAAAAATATCAAACTAAGTAGTAAATGTTTTTTCATGCTTTCAAATTTTTAAATAGTTAGACCGGCCATGATTATTCTATCACAGCAATGTAAATGACTGAAAGTAGGATGGTTGAAGTCTATTAAGATACTGAAAAACGAAGTGTTTACATCATAAACAAACGTTAAAATCGATGAAGCGTTTCGTTTTGAACTTTTTTTATTCTAAAACTATCTTTTTGGTAATAGCCTTAGCACCTGAATGAATATTGACAAAATAAATGCCTTTTGAAACGTTGCTTAAAGCAACTGTTGTTTCCTGCAAGGTATTGGAAATATTTTGTTCAAAAATAAGCCGGCCGCTTACATCATAAATAAAAGCTTTGTCTAATTTAATTGATGAACTGTTATTCATAAAAAATGCTCCTGTGGTTGGGTTGGGGTAAATACTGATGGCACTATCTAAATCCGTTATATTTGAATCCAATGTACAGACACCTGGGTAAGCAACCATTGGGGACACAGCATAACTTGAAGCAAAACAACTTGGCACACTTGCCTCACTTCTACTTTGCATATCATTAGCCGCATCATTATCGTCTGTTGTTAAGGTTCGTATATTCTCTCCATCATTAATAACCCAATGCATAACCGCTCCCGAAGATTGAATAACATGCCCTAATTGATGCCCATGCCCTAATTCGTGCAATGCCACACTTTCAAAATCAAACGCCCCTACTGTTGCCAATTTTGGACCATATTCCCACGTAACTTCATCATCAAAAACAATATCCATACCTCCAACAAACCAGTCAAAATCTGTTCCTCCTGCTCCACAAGCCAAATAATAAGATGAGCATCTTCCTGCAATACCATCAGGTAAATCATCAAGCGGATTTCCTGTGGTACTATCATCAAAAGCTATAATATTAACGCCGTCATCAACGGCCCTATGTTGTTCGGCTTCTCCGGGACCAACTGTAGCCGCATCAATGACCCAATTGATTTTTGTTTCACAACGCCATGTATCCATCGCTCTCACAAAAGAAGCCTCAGCTCCTGTAATGGCTTTAAATTGATCGGTCATTTTCCAAATATAACCACCGCTTCCATCATTATTGACATGCCTAACAGGAAACGCATAAAACCCTAAAGGGCCATTGGCGCCTGGCGGGTCAGCACCCGTATTATCATCTGGATCGGTAATAGCAGTTAATTGGGCATATGGAATAATTAAATCTGTATCAGAAATTTTATCCCAGCCATCACTGTCAATTACCAAAATAGGGCCAGTACCTGCCTCAGTTGGGATTTCAACAGTAATCTCAATATCAGACCAGGTTAAAACCTGAGTATCTAAAGCAGGAACAAGTGTAGCACCTCCATCATCGGCATTGCTAAAATAAACTTGACCTTTATCAGTTCCAAAATTAGAGCCTGTGATGGTCAATACCGATGCCGTTCCAGCACTTGATGTTGTTGGGAAAAACGTGAAAGCATCTGGAACAAGAAGGCTGTTTTTGATTTGGGCAGATTTTGACTGTTTTGCCGCAATATCAAAAGGCGTTATTTCAATAAAATCCGTTTTAGTATGGTGCATGATTTCACTATAAAATGATTTTGTGATACCAGATTTAGAACTAAACGTATTTACCGCAACATCTTTATATATATTGTATTTATAAAATCCTTGTAATGAGCTATAGGCTTCAAATTTATTATTAGAGGATTTACTTAGCGTTGAAAACAACACACTATTATCATAAAGCGTAAATACGCCCATATCCCCAATATGCAATTTCAAACTTGGCGTTACCACCTCAGCCCTTAAACCAATGCTTCCTCCAGGTGTTACCACTTCAATAGTGGCTTGTTTTGCACCTTTAAAAACCTTGTAAACCTCAATGGTATTTGATGTATAGATATTATGATGATCGGCATCCCAGAATGAGGTTTTAGAAATTACTTTACCTTCAACAACTAGCGTTGATTTTTCTATTTGCTGTTTTAAAGGAATTTCCTTTAGCAGGGTTTGGGCAGACAATTTAGGCACATTGCAAAAGCATAACGATAAAATAAAAATAAAACCGGAAATCATATTTTTCTTCATCTGCTTAAGATTGAATAGGTAGGGATGTTACAAAAGGGGATTCCCAAATATACCAAATTACAGCCAATGATTTAGCCAGATTTATTACATTTATACACCTAAAACAGAAACTTAGTTATGAAATACCATTTAATAAATAACACGCTTTTTATAAAAAACAGAAAAAACTTCGCCAGCAACATGAAACCCAATAGCTTGGCGGTTTTCAATTCCAATGATATTTACCCCATAGGCGCAGATAGCACCATGCCTTTTGAGCAAAACCGTGATATTTTTTACTTAAGCGGCGTGGACCAAGAAGAAAGTGTTTTAGTTATTTTTCCCGATTGCCCAAAAGAAAAACACCGTGAAATTTTATTCCTAAAAGAAACCAATGCGTACATTGCCGTTTGGGAAGGCCAAAAACTCACTAAAGAAAAAGCTTTTGAAACCTCAGGAATCAAAACCGTATATTGGCTACAAGACATGGAAAAAGTGCTCTTTGAAATTATGACACAATGCGACACGGTTTATATCAATACTAACGAACATTATAGAGCCAACAGAGAGACAGAAACACGCGAAGACCGCTTTAACACTTGGTTGAAAAACAAATATCCTGCGCACGCGGTCGCCAAAAGCAATCCTATTTTACAACGTTTACGCTCTGTAAAAGACCCTATTGAAATCGATTTAATCCAGCAAGCCTGTAATATTACCGAAAAAGGGTTTCGTAGGGTGTTGGATTTTGTGAAACCCAATGTTTGGGAATATGAGATTGAAGCCGAATTTATACATGAATTTATAAAAAACCGTTCTAAAAAAT
>CAXBNH010000258.1:0-4730 GCA_963976905.1 uncultured Algibacter sp. | reverse complement strand
TTCACTACAGCATTACCTGTACATACTTTCTGTTGCACTTTTCCTAACCTCACGGCTGGTGGGTGTTAGCCACTATGTTGCACTACGGTGTTCGGACTTTCCTCCATTCATTTACATGAACAGCGATAAGGCGATTTACTTGCCTACAAAATTACGATAAAGAAATTCTAAAATCTAGAGATATTTTAATATTTGGGCGTTACCTTCGCAAAAGCTACGGTCAGGCTTTACGCTGTATCTTTTTTTGACGTCATAGCGAGTACGAAGGACGTGGCTATCTTTTTATTATTTAACCTAAAGCTAATTTAGCTCTGGTCCATTATAAAAAGGATGTCGCTTCAATCCTTAACGCACTTGTTTGCTGGCTTATGTTTTTAAATGGAAAGTTGCTTTGTTTTTAGAAAGGTCTGTTTAACGACTTGATATGAAATCGTTTTAATATTTTATATCTTATGTTAAACGAAGTACGACATTTTTTCTCATAAAGTCAAGTAAAACCTTTTAATAAAATTTTTCGAATTTGTTAATAACTCCCATCAAATTCTGAATTCAAAATCCTAAATTCTGAATGGTTTTTTTAACTTTGTTACCATTCAAAAAAACATCAATACATTTGGAACACTTTGTAGTATCGGCCAGAAAATACAGACCGCAAACGTTTAAGGACGTAGTGGGCCAGCAAGCTATTACAAATACGTTGTTGAATGCCATTGAGCGTAATCATTTAGCGCAAGCCTTATTGTTTACAGGGCCTCGTGGGGTTGGTAAAACAACCTGCGCACGTATTCTGGCCAAAATGATAAATAGTGATGGTTCTGAAAAGGAAGATGAAGATTTCGCTTTCAATATTTTTGAACTGGATGCGGCTTCAAACAACTCGGTGGATGATATCAGGAATCTGACCGACCAAGTACGTATTCCACCGCAAATTGGCAAATACAAAGTGTATATTATCGATGAGGTGCACATGCTCTCACAAGCGGCTTTTAATGCGTTTTTAAAGACGTTGGAAGAACCGCCCAAGCATTGTATTTTTATTCTTGCAACTACCGAGAAACATAAAATCATCCCCACTATTTTATCGCGTTGCCAGATTTTCGATTTTAAACGCATTACGGTAAAAGATGCCAAAGAATACTTAAAATACATTGCCGAGGAACAAGGCATTAATGCCGATGATGATGCGCTTCACATCATTGCCCAAAAGGCAGACGGCGCCATGCGTGACGCGCTTTCCATATTTGACCGTGTAGTTAGTTTTTCTGGAAAAGACTTAACTAGACAAGCCGTAACCGAAAACTTGAATGTTTTAGATTACGACACCTATTTTACAAGCACCGATTTGATTTTGGAAAACAAGATTCCAGAACTTTTGATACAATTCAACAACACTCTTTCAAAAGGTTTTGACGGCCATCATTTTATTGCGGGATTAGCAGCGCATTTCAGGGACTTGTTGGTCAGCAAAACACCGCAAACCATCGATTTGTTGGAAGTTGGCGAAGACACCAAAAAGAAATATTTGGAGCAATCACAAAAGGCTTCGCAAGCCTTTTTGCTCCAAGGCATCCATCTGGCAAATGAATCCGATCTCAAATACAAATCGAGCAAAAACCAGCGATTGCTCATTGAACTTTGCCTTATGCAACTTGCCTCTATCACTTTTGATGGAGAAAAAAAAAATAGCAAACGTTACATAATTCCGCCATCTTACTTTAAGAGCAAAGGCATTACGCCAATTCCTGTTCAAATTCCAAAAAAAACAGAAAACAATAACGCTTCCACGGAAATACAAACGGATAGTGCAAAACCATCTGAACCTGAAAAAAAATCGCCTTTGGCAGTCAATGAACCGCCAAAGATTGTTTTAAAGCAAGAAACAAAACGAGCTTCGGGACTTTCTTTGAGCAGTATTAAAGCAAAAAAAGAACATTTAATCAAGCAAATGGATGTGGTGGTTGATGAGGAAAAACTACCCAAAGAACCTTTCAAAGAAGAGGAACTTTTAAAGCATTGGCATAAGTTTACAGACATTTTGGTGGAACAAGGCAAACACAATTTAGCCTCTATACTTTCAATGGATATTCCGAAGCTAAAAGGCACCACCATTCATTTGGAATTTCCGAATGACACCAATAAAGTGGAATTGGAACGCCAGCAGTATGATTTAATGCTTTATTTACGTAAATCGCTTAATAATTACGATATCAGTTTATCTATAACTGTTAACGAAGTCTTAGAAAAAAAATATGCTTACACTACAAGAGAAAAATTTGAAAAATTAAAAGAAAAAAACCCCAGTATTGAGGTTTTAAGAAAAACATTCGATTTGGATATTTAACACACTTATAACAAGAAAAAAAAACCTATTTTTTAATTCTAGTTCTTACAGCATAAACCAACATTACAATTGCTGCTATTAAAAGTCCTAATGATTCACGGCCTTCCTCAATGTTTTTAATATCCCCCTCGCCTATTTTCACACCTTGAAATTGACTGGGCCAATCTATAAAAACACCTAAAAAATAGATTACAAATAAGGTTATACCTGCCCAAAAAGGGAGCTTATTAAAGAAAAAAATTATGGATGCTAATGCTGCAATTCCATAAATAACATACCATATAACGGCATCTGGATCGTTCCATTGTACGCAAACAGCGTAAGTAAAAAACACAAAGAAAATAAACGAAAAAAACTTAAAAAAAACTTTCATAAACTTATTTATTGAGTTACATGATTATAAATTAAACCCATTACATCTTTAGCATCTACGGTACTATTTAACTGTAAATTTTTATTGTTTGATGCAAAAATTGGGTAATCTTCTGAGCTTTCAGGAATTCGTCCGTGGGAGCCTTTTACCAACGAAGCGTCTAAAGGTATGATGTCCAAAACGGTTCTGAACCCTAATTTCTTTTTTAGGAGTTTAAACATAATTTTAGGAATGATAAACATATCTTTAGGATCGGTTTTTAATTCTACCGGGTCATATCCAGGTTTTTTATGAATATCAACCATTCTAGCATAATCTGGTGCTTTAGAATCGTCCAACCAAAAATAATAGGTAAACCAAGACTCCTTATCTGCGACCAAAACAATATCTCCACAGCGCTCATGGTGTAAATTTTCTTTTACAATATCTTCATCTACAAGCACCTTTTCTATCCCTGGCGTTGCTTTAAATAACGCGACCAACTCATTCTTAAGAGTACTATCATTCAAATAAACATGCGCTAATTGATGATCGGAAACTGCAAACGCCCTACTTGCTCCGCTATCCATAAGTTCCAATCCTCTTTCTATTCTGATATCCAAAAATCCTTTAGACCTCAGAATCCTGTTGGGGTGAATGGGATTATTTACGGTTGTTATACCATATTCCGAAAGCAAAATAATATTTGTATGCGCTTTTTCGTAATGGTTTACCAATTGTTCTACAACAGCATCAACCTCATTTAAATCTTTACTTATTTTGTTGAAATCCACGCCATACTTTTGGATGTTATAATCTAAATGGGGAATGTAAATCAAAGTTAACGTTGGGTCGTAGATTTCATCTGTTAAAATAGCGCCATCAGCAATCCACTGACTGGATTTTATAGATGTTTTAGGCCCCCAAAAGCTAAATAAAGGAAAAGTCCCTAATTTATTTTGGAGTTTATCCCTAAGATTGGAAGGGTACGAGTAAATATCTGGAATTTTCCTGCCATCCGCCAAGTAATTGGGGCGCGGTGTTACACTATAATCTGCATTGGAATACATGTTATACCACCAAAAATGATTGGCACATGTAAACGCTTCCGATTCTTTTTTTAATACATCCCAAATTTTATCAGATTGCACCAAAGTGTTGGATTGTCGCCAAAATTTAACTTCATGCTCTTCCTTAAAATACCAACCGTTTCCAACAATACCATGCTCAGAAGGCAGTTTGCCCGTTAAGTATGTAGATTGCATAGAACAGGTTACCGCTGGAAGAATTGGTTTTATAACGGTGCTTTTGCCTTTTTCCAAAAACTTTTTAATAAAAGGCGTGTGCTCTCCTATTAATCTATTGGTCAACCCTACAACATTAATAACGACTGTTTTTTTCATTTTAATTTATCCTTTAGCCATTTTAATTCCCTTAAAATAGATTGAGCAATATCTTGCTTTAGAGTTTGCGGAAGCACATCCCAAGTGTATGTTTCTACCTCCAAATGTGTTGAAACCACATCTGTTTTTAGATACTCTAAGGTTTTTAAAATCTGATCTTGTGTAGAATACAGGTTATCAAATTTTTCTAAAAAAATAGGCACATGAAAATGGGCCCTTAACTCTTTATGCGATTTTTTTTCACGTAAAACAACAGGCAAATCATTGTAAACAGTCACTTTTCCATCTGTTTTTTCGGTAACCTGGTGCAGATAGGTCGATTCATCAAACCGTTCTAATGAATTCCATATATCTTTTTCTTGCCCCTTTTCAAATAAAATTTTAAGTGCTGCACTTACTTGAATTTTGCCAACTGTAATACCTTCTTTTTTGGTAGCTTCAAAAGTATATTTGGGATCTTCAAAAGCCAATGAAAAATGGCAAACGTCATAACAAAGTGTTATATATCTTTTGATGATATGCGCTGCCTCTGCTTTGTCTAGTTTAAGTTTTAATGTTAAAATAGATTCCGCTACTGGTATTAAATAATCATTATAAAAATCTAAAAATTCTTTTGTGTTTTCAATCAGCCCAT
>CAXBNH010000257.1:0-4733 GCA_963976905.1 uncultured Algibacter sp. | reverse complement strand
CCAAGTGGATGGTATTCTGATGTCTATATCAAAATCTAGTAAAGATGCAAGTCACCTTGACCGCATCATTAAAAAGAATATTCCCCTCATTTTTTTTGACAGGAGACGCATTATGGAAGGCGTCAGTTCTGTTACCATTGATGATTTTGAGGGTGGTTACCAAGCTACTAAACACTTGATTAAACAAGGTTGCAAACGCATCGCCCATTTTTGTGGAAACCGAAATATTGAAATATTCAAAGAGCGGTTTTCTGGTTACAAACAAGCCTTACTTGACCATGGGATGGAATTAGACGAGGATTATGTCATCCAAATAAAAAGTAACATTGATGAAGGTGCAAAAGCCATGAAATCATTGTTGAAAATGGAAAATCCACCAGACGGACTTTTTTCTTCAAGTGACTTTAGCGCATTGGGTGCTATTCAGGAATTAAAATCACAAGGTATTAAAGTGCCAAACGAGTTTTGTGTTGCGGGTTTTAGTAACGAACCTTTTACTCGGTTTATGGAGCTTTCAATAACATCCATTGATCAGTCTCCACTTGAAATGGGAAAAATGGCCGCACAAGTATTCTTGGAACAAATGAACCATACCGACACCTTCAAAATTGAGAAAAAAATAGTTCTAGAGCCCAAATTAATTATAAGAAAATCATCTTTGAAATCTGAAGTATTGGTAAGTACACAATAAAGAATTTCTTGAAACCAACTATCCCCAGGGCAAGCCACAGGGGTATTTCGTGGTTTCATTTTGACCTTTGGGTCAAAAACCGAAATTCCTTATTTTAGATTCCCGTTTTCACGGGAATGACAATTTCAGCGGAAACCCCGATGCAAGCAAACGGGGAATTCTTTTCGATTAAAACATATTGAAAATAAAAAAGCCAAGACTAAAGTCTTGGCTTTTTTATGCTTGTAATTTGTCCTTTCTAAATTATAATGAGACCCCTCGTTTCCAAGGAATAAAATCGTTTTGGTTTAACAATCTTGCCTTCGTTTTAATAGTACCACTTGCTACATCAATAATAAAACCAAGCATTTCATCGGCCATTTCATCTATGGATTTTTCGCCCCGTATTACAGCCCCAGTTTCAATATCAATAATATCTGGCATGCGCTCCGCTAATTCAGTATTAGAAGACACTTTAATAATAGGCGCAATGGGATTGCCCGTTGGCGTACCCAAACCTGTTGTAAACAAAACCACATTGGCTCCAGAGCCTACCATGGCCGTTGTACTTTCTACATCATTGCCCGGGGTACATAATAAATTAAGACCCGGTTTGGTAATATACTCGCCATAATCTAAAACACTTTGTACTGGAGACGTCCCGCCTTTTTTTGCTGCTCCAGCAGATTTCATGGCGTCTGTAATCAAACCATCTTTGATATTCCCCGGAGACGGGTTCATATCAAAACCAGATCCTGCATCAATCACAGATTTTTCAAATGCTTTCATTAATGATAAAAACTTTTCACCATCTTTATCATCTACACATCTATTGACCAATTCTTGCTCGACGCCACATAATTCTGGAAATTCAGATAAAATGGCCGTACCGTTCAAGGCCGCCAACATATCTGAAACTGCACCTAATGTAGGGTTCGCAGATATACCAGAAAAACCATCCGACCCACCACATTCTAAACCAACTCGTAATTTTGATAAAGGTGCTGGTCCTCGTTTTATATTATTGGCTTTTTTAATGGCTTCAAAAGATTCTTTTACTATAGCCGACAACATCTCATCTACCGTTCCCATTTGTTGTTGTTCAAAAATAAGAACCGGTTTACTTAAATTTGGATTGATTGCCTGCAATGATTCTTTAAGAATGTTTATTTGAAGGTTTTGACACCCCAAACTCAATACCGTTGCACCTGCCACATTGGGATTATTCACATATCCTGCCAATAGTTTTGCTAAACTTTCAGAATCTTGCCTGATGCCGCCACAACCACCAGGATGTGTGATGAATTTAACATCAATATTATCAAAAACATCAGAAGACGCGTTGGTAACTTCAGTTTCTTCGTTTCCGCTAACCAATGAGCGAAGCAACATTTGGTGCGGATTTACTTTTTGTTTTAAAAGTTCTTTTTCAAAAATCTCTTTTAAAATTTCGATATTCCTGTTTTCACAAAAGACCAACGGAAAAAATAACCATACATTTTCCGTACCTACTTGTCCGTCTGCTCTGTGATATCCCAAAAAGGTTTTATCTTTCCATTTATCAACATTTGGAGGTGTCCAACTGAAGGATTCCGTTCTTCCAAATACTTTTTCACTTTGATGTTTTACATTTTCAGTAGTCAGCACATCGCCTTTTTCAATAGCACCATTGGCTGTTCCCACCAAAACACCGTACATAATAATTCTGGCTCCAGACTCAAATCGCTCTAAAGCAATTTTGTGTTTGGATTTTGTATTGGATACAACGGTAATAGCTTCTCCTTCAAAAGAAATAACATCTCCTTCTTTTAAGTTTACCAAAGCTACGGCAACGTTGTCTGATGCATGTACTTTTATGATTTTCTTCTGCATGATTAAAAGTATATTATTTAAAACTGTTTGCTATAATTGGCAAAACCTGTTTCAATACCATGGGTATCAATTTCCTCTAAAGCTACTGAAATTGACTTAGTTAAATTATCAATTTTTGTTAAATCTTCGCCCCAATACGCTTTATTGCTGAGTACTTTTTTTGCTATTTCTGAATAATCATTGGATTTCCAAATTTCAGAAAACGCTTCAACTATATCGGCGCTATCTTGAACTGGCAATGTTTCTCCGTTCCAAGTACCTTTATAAAAACGAATTAAACAAGCAAATGCGAACGTTAGATGCGTCGGTATTTTTTTATGGATAGTAACATATTCCAACAAACTAGGCAATACCCTTACGGCAAATTTAGAAATGGAATTCAAGGCAATGCTTGATAAATTATGAACAATGAACGGGTTTCTGAAACGGTCGAAAATCTCATCAGCAAAACTATTCAACTCATCCCTATCCATTTCTAAAGTGTCAATGATTTCGTTGAATACGGCTTCATTTATAAACGCTCCCGTAAATGGATTGTCAACAGATTGTTTTACGGTTTTATTTCCGTAAAGGATAGAAAAAGGCACCATAGCGGTATGTGCACCGTTTAAAATACGGACTTTTCGGGTTCTGTAAGGTTGCATATCGCTCACAATCTTAACATCCAACGTTGTTTTCTCAAAAGGCAGTTTTGCTTTTAAAGCATCGCCGCCTTCAATAACCCAAAGTAAAAATGTTTCGGCCGCCACTATTAAATTATCCGAATAATCCAACTGTACGTTGTAAGTTTCAATATCGTCTTTTGGATAACCTGGTACGATCCTATCCACCAAAGTATTGTGGAATGTGCAATTTTCTAAAAGCCAATTTTTAAAATCATTACCTAATTTCCAGTCTTCAATATATTTTAAAAGGATATCTTTTAACGTATCCGAATTGTAATTGATAAGCTCACAAGGAATGATGGTCAAGCCTTTACTTACATCGCCATTAAAATGTTTAAACCTTTCATGTAAAAGCACCGTCAATTTTGCGGGAAATGAACTTGGTGGTTGCATATCCGCAGTATCTGAACCTACATAAGCGATACCTGCTTCAGTTGTGTTAGAAATGATGAATTCCAACGATGCTTCTTTCGCCAAACTTAGATAATCGTTAAAATTGGCATAAGGGTCAACAGACTTAACAATATTGGAAATAAGCTCAACATCTTGGATTTCTTCGCCCTTTTTAACACCTTTCATAAACAAGGTGTACAAACCGTCTTGATCGTTCAGCATTTTAACTAAACCTCTATCAATGGGTTGTACCACAGCTATTCCCGCATTGAAATCTGTTTGTTTGTTCAATTCTTGGAAAGCATAGCCTATGAAAGCCCTTAAAAAATTCCCTTCTCCAAACTGTACTATTTTTATGGGAAGCGTTGTTTTTAAATCAACATTTTTCCTATTTAATTTTTTCATTTTTATTGATACTGATTTATTGTTCATTGTAACTTTTTTATTAACATTCAATAAAAAGCTTAGTATAATTAATTTTCAATTTGTTTTAAATTTTCGTCCAGCGGAACCATTTTAGGCATCAATAAATGTACAAACCCAAGTATGATCAAATAACAAGACCCTGCAATAAGAAATGCCCAAAAATAACCTGAATTACCAGCTTCATCTAAAACAGATCCTAATGCGGCATCTGCAATGATACCGGCTACAGCACCACCCATACCGCCAACCCCTACTACAGATGCCGTAGCTTTTTTAGGAAACACATCTGAGACCAAGGTAAATATATTGGCAGACCAAGCTTGATGGCCCGCTGCAGCAAAACCAATAAGGAATACTGCCAACCATTTACTATCAATTATTGCCACAAAACTTACCGGCAGAATAATCAATGTACAGATTAAAAGCGTTATTTTTCTAGCCTTGTTTATAGACCAGCCTTTTTTAATGAACACCCCTGACAGGTAGCCTCCTAAAATACTGCCACCATCGGCCATAATATAAATAACAAAGAAGGGAAGTGCGATGTTATGGATATTAACATCGAATGTATCGGCTAAAAATTTCGCTCCCCAGAAAAGGTAGAACCACCAAACGGCATCGGTAACTTTTGCCAAAGCAAATGCCCAAGTTTGACGCTTATCAAGCACACTTTTCCATGGTAATCTATCTTCGTTTTCCGCACTTGA
>CAXBNH010000256.1:0-4737 GCA_963976905.1 uncultured Algibacter sp. | reverse complement strand
ACGTTCATTTTTCATTTTTTTTTTTTTGATTAAAACTCTTTTTTACCAAACTCACTATCTATAAACTTCGATTTGTTTTTAACCTTATTAAAAGTGTAAGATAAGTTTAAAGTAATCATATCCACTTCATACACGTAGTTGGTGTAGGTATAAAATTCATTAGGCCTCCAAGTGGCAATACTTTGCTCGTTGGTTTTCAAAAAGCCCATATCGATGTTTTGCCATTGTAATGTTGCTGTTAAGCGGCTGTCTAAAAACGATTTTTTTAAGGTTAGGTTTGGGGAATAATATTGAGAATCTTCGCCTTGTGCGGTATTGGTTTCAGACAAATAGTTAAACGTAAATTGCAATGTGGCGTTTTTCCAAAACGAATAGGTGGAGTTCACATTAAAAGAGTAAATAGTATTGCTAGTGCTCACATCATAATTTCGGTCAACTCCATCACGATGTCTGAACACAAAGTTTCCATCGATGTCATAATTGTAGATGTTGGCACCTATAAAATTGCTCCAGTTTTTTGTTGCCTTGAATTGTGTGCCAAATTCCACACCAATCGCTTTGCTTTTCCCTACGTTGGAATATACGCGGTTCAAAATACTATCAATTACAGCACCATTGCTTTCATAAGCCAAGGTGTTGACTCTATTAATGGCATTGTTTACATGTCGGTAATAGGCGGTTGCATATCCCGAGGTATTGTTATTGAATTTTTTATTGATACCCAATTCTACCAAATCTATAAATTCTGGCAACAAACGGTTATCGCCTTGCTCAAAAACCTCAGAGTGCTCACGTTCTGCAAAACTGTTCATTTTTAAGGTGGTGGTACGCTCTACGCGTTTGCTGTATGCCGCTTTAATTTTGGTGTCCTCATTTACTGAATATTGCAAGGATGCCGAAGGAAATAGTTTTACAAAATCATATTCATATTCGTTTGGAGCGGTTTCACTTACCAAAGCTTCGGTATATTTTCTATCCATGGATTCCAATCGTACGCCAGCTGCATAATCCCATTTATCTTTAGCCCCCGTTAATTGTCCATAACCCGAATGGATGGTTCGTTTCAATTCAATATCACTTGAAAATTCTGGCACTACAATCCCATCACGCTCGTACACAAATTTACCTTCGTGGTTCAAATTTCGGAATTGGTATCCCGTTTCAATAGTGCCAAAAGAAAAGGGTTTCCATTTATAATCTAAATTGTAACGTACGCCATGCAATGGGTTATCGTTCGTATTATATTCCTGTTGATAAATCTCACTATATGCTGGCGTATCCACATTATCGTTATAAGTGGGACCTCCTAAAAAAGTATATTCATATAAAAATGACGTTGACAATTTTGATTTATCATCAAACGTATGCCCATAATCAAAACTGCCCAAAACAAAATCGCCTTTTCGGGTTCTTAAGTTATGGTTATAATATGAAAAAGTATATAATCTGTTAGTACTTCCAATGGGAGAAATAGCGTGATTATCATAATAGGTAATATCTGCCAATCTATCAACCGTATGCT
Source organism: uncultured Algibacter sp. (assembly GCA_963976905.1). Lineage (GTDB taxonomy): Bacteria > Bacteroidota > Bacteroidia > Flavobacteriales > Flavobacteriaceae > Pseudalgibacter. The sequence continues at coordinate 3,215 of CAXBNH010000256.1, read as the reverse complement.
TGCCTGCGAAGAAACCCAACGAGAATTCGTCGTTTTTATTCGGTGTAAAATCCACGGTAAACCTGCCGTTATAGCTCACATCATCAAAACTACGTTCGCCATCCGATGGTAAAAAGGATTGCTTGTTTTCTGCTTGATTGAAAATATTCAACTCGCCTTCCCTTCTACCGGTTTTATCGTTGCGTTGGTAACTGGTGCCGAATGACAAATTCCACTTATCGGTTTTTGAATTGATGGTGGCGTCTATGCCGTAGCGTTCTGCTGGCACTTTGGTGTCATAAGGTTCAATGGACGGAAATCCACCACGTACATTTATTTGAGCGAATGTACCGTTGGCAGCACCTTCTTTGGTAATGATATTCAAAATACCGCCTTTACCTTCGGGGTCGTATTTTGCAGATGGTGCCGTAATAATTTCGATTTTCTCTAAAGCATTGGCGGGCAATTGCGCTAAAATAGCCGTAGCATCGCCTTGGATAGGCTTGCCGTTAATCAAAACTGCAAATCCTTTGCTCCCCCTAACGCTGATATCCCCTAAGCCATCAACAGATACCGAAGGCAGGTTTTTAATAACATCTGTGGCACTTCCGCCTTGGCTGTTTTGAAAACTTTTTGAATCGAATACCTGTCTGTCTATTTTGTTGATAACGGTGGAGCGTTCTGCCCGGATCTCCACTTCATTAAGCTGATTGCCCAAAACCAATTTTATAACGCCTAAATCCACACGTTTTTTCCCTCTGGAAATTTCAATATCTTGTATTGTTTTAGCAGTATAGCCTACAAAAGAAGCCTCTAAATAATAACGTCCGTTTTTAATGTTTTCAATAGTGAAAACACCATCAATATTGGTAACAACTCCTGCCACAAGCGATTTATCATTTTGATTGTAAAGTGCTGCCGTGGCATATTCTAAAGGATAATCATCAATTATATCTTGTATTTTTCCTGTAATTTGGGCCGTTACAACATTGGAAATAAACAACAATGAAATACCTGCTATTTTTATAAACTTCATCCTTTTAAAATCATTTGTATTTTAATCTACAAATGTATTTTGAAAAGCAATAGTTTTATGGTCTTTTTGAAAAGCTTACGGTATATTTGATGCTTCTTTTTTAAACTGTAGCGGCGTGCTTCCGGTATGCCTTTTGAAATATTTTACAAAATGCGAAACATCCTTAAATTCCAATTGAAAAGCAATTTCGCTTATGGTTTGATTGGTGTACAGAAGCAGTCTTTTTACCTCTTTTATAATTTCTATGGCAATCATCTCTGAAGCGGTTTTATCATATTGCTTTCTGCACAATTGATTTAGGTTTTGAGATGTTAAATTCAAACTATCGGCATAAAAAGCCACGTTATTTTTAGGCCTTTCAATTAACAGTTCCATAAACCTTTGGGTTTTATCTATATGCTCATCAGTATTTTTTGCTTTCGAATGATTGATTATTTTTCCCAATAACGCTTTTAAAACACCTTCAACACATGTTATTTGTGGCGAAGGTTGTTCCATTTCTTTGCACAATGCCTTAAATAATGATTTCATGATCGAAGCATCTTCCGTTTGCAATTTTATTTTCTGAATAGCCTGTAGTTTGTTTAATTGCAAATTGATATATCTGTCTTGTGTTTTTTCAAGAAAACTTTCTTTTATGATAATCACGTAGCCTTTGGGAACGGTGTTGATTTCCCAATTATGGACTTCCTCTTTTTTTACCACAAAAACCATGGGCGGCTCAATAGCATGGCTTTTTGAGTCTAAATGATGAAAACCCTCGCCTTTGGAAAAATAGATGATTTCCAGATATTTATTGTGCCTATGGGGCTTTGTATAGCGCTTGCTAACATCAAAAGGAGCTATTTTAATATCAGCAATTGCAGAAATCTTATTATAGGTTTCAATAACGTCTTTCACTTCTTTTTTTTACAAATTAACAGTAAATAAATTTAAAAAGAATGCTGATTAAACTGCAAAAATGCTTCAACTCTATCTCAGTTTAGTATTTTTGTGGAAATTTAAAATTAAATATTATGATTTCAGCAAACGAATATTTTGACGGAAACGTTAAATCTTTAGGATACACAAGTAAAACAGGCCAATCTACTTTGGGCGTTATGAACGCTGGCGAGTATGAATTTGCCACATCAAAACACGAAACCATGAATGTGGTTGAAGGCGAAATGACCGTGAAATTACCAGGAAGCTCTGAATGGGTGACCTATAAAGCTGGCGAGGCTTACCAAATTGAAGCCAATGAAAAATTTCAAGTAAAAGTTGACGGACAGACTTCTTATTTGTGCCAGTATAAATAATACTTATTTTTTACAAAGGAGCATGCTCACTTGTAATATAAAAGTATAAAACCAAAAAAGCTATTCTTTTAAATTAGAATAGCTTTTTTGGTTTATTTACAATTATCATTAAGACCCACACATCAAGCAATCATCACCTTGCCCCTCTTTAGCTTGCGCAATCAAGGCTTTCATTTCTTCTGCCGACATAGGTTCTACTTCTACATTGCTTTTAGCAAACTTTACCGCATTATTGGATGCCTGTTGCTTTTGTTTTTCCAAAATCGTGTTGTCTGCTTCAACAGCAACTTTTACTTCAACAGCTTCGGGCACCACGTCTTCTGTAATGGGAGCTTCTTTTTTAGAAGTGGATAATGTGAATTTGATAGCATCCACCGCACTTTTGGTCCGTAAGTAGTACATACCCGTTTTCAAGCCACTTTTCCAAGCATAAAAATGCATGGAGGTTAATTTTGCCATGGTAGCACCTTCCATGAACAGGTTAAGCGATTGCGATTGATCAATAAAATACCCTCTGTGACGTGACATATCAATAATGTCTTTCATGCTCAATTCCCAAACGGTTTTGTACAAATCCTTAATATCTTGGGGAATGATATCAATATGTTGAACGGAACCATTGGCGCGCATGATTTCCTGTTTTAAGCTATCATCCCACAAACCTAAAGCTACTAAATCTTCCAGTAAATGTTTGTTTACCACAATAAATTCGCCAGACAATACACGACGTGTATAAATATTGGACGTATATGGCTCAAAACATTCGTTGTTTCCTAATATTTGAGACGTAGAGGCTGTTGGCATGGGCGCTACTAATAACGAGTTACGAACGCCGTGTTTCACTACTTGTTTACGTAATTTATCCCAATCCCAATTACCGCTTAATTCGTCATCTTTTATGT
>CAXBNH010000255.1:0-4742 GCA_963976905.1 uncultured Algibacter sp. | reverse complement strand
AATCTAATTTTATACAGCTCAAAGATTCATTAGGAGTATATTTGATGCAAATTAATGCCGTTTTATTGCGTCAAGATACGGCGCCTTTGGAGTATGTAAAGCCTACCATAAACCAAATAGTCATTAATAAAAGAAAATTAGAGCTCATTAGGCAATTAGAAAAAGATATTACCAAAGATGCCATTAAAAACAAACAATTTGAAATATATAATTAATTTGAAACAACTTATCGTTTTTACCGCAACATTGCTATTTGTAAATGTTGTGATTGCGCAGGAAATTATTGAAGAAGCCGTTAAAGAAGAAGCAACAAAAACGGTAGATACGGTCAATACCTTTAAAGCTAAAAAAGTAGATGGTGTTGCAGCCGTGGTGGGAGATTTTATCATTTTGGATTCTGATATTGATAAAGCTTTTGTGCAGTTAAAAGCGCAAGGCGTCAATACCGCAGATATTCCACCTTGTCAGTTATTTGGTAAGCTGTTGGAAGATAAATTGTATGCACATCACGCCATTCAAGATAGTCTTGTGGTAACGGATGCTGAAGTAAGACGAAGCGTGGATTACCAAATAGACCAGTTTTTACAACAAGTAGGAGGTGATATGGATAGGCTTTTGAAATTTTATAACAAAGATGACGTAGCCAGTCTAAAAGAAGAAATGACCGAAATCAACAAAGCGCAAATGTTGGCACAACGCATGCAAGCCAAAATTGTAGAAGAAGTAGAGGTTACACCAGAAGAAGTACGTGAATTTTTTAACAAAATACCTAAAGAGGAGCGTCCTACATTTGGCACAGAATTGAAAGTGGCACAGATAGTAGCTGAACCTAAAATATCAGAAGAAGAAAAGCAAAAAGTGATTGACCGTTTGAAAAGCTTCAAAGCCGATGTTGTTGAAAATGGCGCCAGTTTCCGTTCTAAAGTGGTATTATATGGTGAGGATCCTGGTTTAAAGGAGTCTGGGTATGTTTATACCTTGGATAGAAAAAAGCCTAAAATGGTAAAAGAATTTAGGCAGGTGGCTTTTGCACTTCAAGAAGGTGAAATATCAGAGCCTTTTGAAACTGATTATGGGTTTCATATCATCCATCTACAAAAAATAAGAGGACAAGAATATGACGTGAGCCACATTTTATTAAGGCCCAAGGTTTCCGATGAAGCTGTAACTGAAGCAAAAGACCGTCTGGAAAAAATAAGAAAGCGTATTGTAGATGGCGACATCACATTTGCTGATGCTGCAAGAGAAGCCAGTGACGAGAAAGAAACCAGAAATGATGGTGGACAGCTTATCAATCCGCAAACACAAGATTATAATTTTGAATTGACAAGAATGGATCCAGAATTATATTCTCAAATCCAAAATTTAAAAGATGGAGAAGTAAGCCTTGTTTTAAAAGAAGAAGACAGAACAGGCGCCGTAAAGTTCAAGATTTTAATGGTTACCGATAGAATTGATGAACATGAAGCGGATTATGCTAGAGATTATTTAAAAATTAAAGACCAAGCGGTTAACGAAAAACAAGTAAAAGCGATTGAAAAATGGCAAGAACAGAAAATCATGGACACTTATATCAAAATAAGCGATGCCCATAGAGATTGTGATTTTACTGGTAATTGGTTAAAAAAATAATATATGTCAGACGTAGCTGCTGTAAAACAGTTTGTAAATAAATATCAGGATTTAAAAAGCGAAATAGCCAAAATTATTGTTGGCCAAGAGGACGTTGTAAACCAAATATTGATTTCTGTTTTTTCTGGTGGCCATGCATTGCTTATAGGTGTTCCAGGTTTAGCAAAAACCTTGATGGTAAATACCATTGCACAGGCTTTGGGGCTTGATTTTAAGCGCATACAGTTCACACCGGATTTAATGCCCAGTGATATTCTTGGAAGTGAAATCCTAGATGAAGACCGTCATTTTAAATTTATAAAAGGCCCTATTTTCGCTAATATCATTTTAGCCGATGAAATTAACAGAACACCACCAAAAACACAAGCAGCTTTATTGGAGGCCATGCAGGAGCGTGCTGTCACGGTTTCTGGGCATCATTATAAACTGAGTTTGCCGTATTTTGTATTGGCAACCCAAAACCCTATTGAGCAAGAAGGGACCTACCCTTTGCCCGAAGCCCAGTTGGATCGTTTTATGTTCGCCATCCATTTAGATTACCCTTCTTTTGAAGAAGAGGTGCAAGTGGTAAAAGCAACAACTACAGATAACCAAGAGCAAGTAAATGCACTGTTTTCGGCACAAGAAATCATTGATTTTCAGCATTTAATCCGTCGTATTCCTGTCGCGGACAATGTTATTGAATACGCAGTGAATATGGTCGGTAAAACAAGACCAAATTCTGAAACAGCACCAGATTTGGTAAAACAATATATGGATTGGGGCGCTGGTCCTAGAGCATCTCAAAATCTTATTTTAGCAGCAAAAACGCATGCTGTAATCAATGGTAAATTTTCTCCAGATATTGAAAACGTGCAAGCCGTTGCCCAAAGTATTTTAAGGCACCGCATCATCAAAAATTATAAAGCGGAAGCTGAAGGCATTTCAGAAGAACAGATTATCAAAAGTTTGTTTTAATATTTCCTAATACTTACTACTTGTCAATCAAAACGGATTCAAATCCATCTTTTAAGTGATTTGTTCGCATTTGCGGAACATACTTGTAATAAGATTTTATGTAGTCTACTTGTTTTTTGTTTACACAAGGTAAATCTCCATTTCCTGTAGCCCAAAAAAACACAGCTTCACTTGGTGAATAATATTCAAAGCCATCAATACTTTGTTTTGTGAATTTAGTTTCGGTTTTTGTGTTTTCTTCAGGAACAATCATGTTTTTCAATTTGAATGTATTTAATTCCATTGCAAAATTATTGTTTGTAAATGTATTCAAATCAATAGTTATAAAAATAGGAATGGCACTAAGCAGAACAGAAACGTAAATAAGATAGACTCCTATTTTATGTGTTTTGAATAGTGCCGTAAATATTTGAAGCGCAAGTATGATAATGAAAACAAAAAAGAAGCGGTATTGCGGCGAGTTAAACCAAACAATAACAAATTGAAGGATTGCAAGTATGTAGATGATTAATAAAGGGTGTCTATAGTTTTTTTTAATCGCTAAAAAACATGGAAATATAAAAATCAATAACAAATATATTTTATTAAAAAGGCCATGCAACTTAGGAATTTGTATCCAATATTTAATTTTTTCAAAAAAGGATAAATGTGAAACATCTGTATTGTTCATTCCGGCTTGATAAGTCCCGTTTTCATATAGTTGAAGTAAGGCTTTGGGCAATTTCCAATCAACATTTAAAATGTCAAAAACATGGGTAGGATAAAACAAATAGCCTGATATTATAAAGTTTTTAGAAAGAAACAATACAAGTACCAGAGTACTTATAATGATATATTGGAGCATGCCTGATTTTAATAGACGGTAATTTTTCAGAAACAAGATCACTACCAATAAAGCCAAAACAAGCATGGTAACTTTTACCAAACATAAAAACAATACCAAGCTTAAAATGATTTTAAAATCAGAGATAGTTATGCTTTTAAAGTTTAGAATAAACAAGTAGCATATATAAGGGGTTACTAAAAAGATGATTAAATCAGGAGAAGGGGCGTTTACAAATTGCATAAAAAAAAGGCTAAAAACCAAAACGAACCCTAAACTGTATTCTTGAATTTGGTTTTTAAGAGTGGTTTTATTTAGTTTTTCTATAAAGAGAAAACCCATTAACACAAATACAAATCCATTGATGTCATTAAAATAGTTAGAAATAAATGAGAAATTAAATCCTGCTTGAAGTGCGTGCCATGTTGAATTTTGTCCTAAAAACAGATGTAAATTAGCAAGTCCTTTAACATAGCCATATTCGTTGATCCATTTAATGGTTTGGATATAGTACGATTCGTTGTCCAATAGATAAGGTTTTGTGGCACTCTGAGCCAGCACAATTAAAAAGAACAGAAAAAAGAGTATTTTGTAAGAAGTCTTAAAAGTATTGAAACTCTTAACAATGGCATTAAGATTTTCTTTTATCCGAAGTTTGAATTTAAAAATCAGAAAAATATTTATGATTAAAATGATAACGTAATATTCAATATGTATTCTAAAGAAAAAGGCAAAAATGCTTGTAATTATAGCATAAAAAAAGAGCCCTAAAACTTGAAGAATAACAACATTGTAAGTCTCGATATTTAAAATTTTAGTAAATAAGACTCCAAAATTTTTAGCTGTAATGAAAATGTAAATCCAGTTTAAAAAAATGAGAAACATGCAGTTGTTATTTCCTGTAAATTTAAGGTTAATAATATTCAAATAGAGCATTGTTATTCTTATATTACTTTTTCTGATACAGGAAAAATGAATTATAAAACGTTCTTTTTTGTTAATTTTAAAATTTTAATATAGTTATTTTGATTAATGCTTATTTTTAACAATATATAAAGAGTTCGTATTAAGAATTGTTTAAAATTATATTAGATCTGATTAGAATTTTTTAATACCTTCTATTATTTGTATTTTTGCAACACTTTCAAAAGCAGAATAAACTAAAATATATAAAATATGGCATTTGACATTGATATGATTAAGGGTGTGTACACCAAAATGGCAGAACGTGTGGACAAAGCACGTGATATTGTAGGGAAACCATTAACGCTGTCTGAAAAAATATTGTATTCTCATTTATGGGATGGAACACCAAGCGAAGCATTTACAA
>CAXBNH010000254.1:0-4760 GCA_963976905.1 uncultured Algibacter sp. | reverse complement strand
GTGTTATGCGTTCAAAAATTTCTTCAATGGCTGTTGTTTTCTGGCTTCCTATAAGTTGTGCGCTTCCTGGATAATCATAAAAGAACGAAAAAGATTGTTCCAAATCATCTTCTGCTTTTTTTCTATTGAAAAAACGGACTTTTACAGAAATGGTCAACCTGTTTTGGGCTGCCGTACTTTGAGCCGTTGCCGTGGTTGGGGAAATACGATAATCTGTAATTTCACCTTCATAAACCAAATCGCCATTAGAATTTACATTGCTTAAATTGGTTTGGTTTTCAAGTATTTGAATCAATGTGTTTTGAAAATCCCTTTCAAGTCCTGGCTCTACCAATAATGCGGTGTTTTCAAAACGATTTACTTGAAATGTTTTGGTGCCTGGAGGAATGGATGCGCCTGTGAACGAGTATATGCCGCAACCTGTGAGCGTTGCTGTGATTAATAATAAAAGAATGTATGTTTTGTGTGTCATTTGTTTTATGGATTCCTGCCTTCGCAGGAATGACAGGTGTTCATTGATTAGTGGTTAATTATAAATCATATTGTTTGATTTTTCTGTACAATGTCCGTTCGCTAATGCCCAACTCAGCAGCTGCTAATTTACGCTTTCCGCTGTGACGTTCCAGCGATTTTTTTATTAATTCCAATTCTTTATCGTGTAATGATAAGGTTTCTTCTTCTTCAATTTCTTCTGCAAAATGGTATTTATCGGCAGAACCGGCTATTTCTGTTGGGTTGTTAACATGTTCAGGAATCGATAAAAGTTCTGTGTCATCATTGGTTTCTTCGTATTCGGCATCATCTTCGTCAGCATCGCCATAAATTTTTTGGATCAAGCTTTCGTTCTTTTTTTCAACATCTTTTCCGTTGCCATTCTTCATTAATTCCAATGTGAGCTTTTTCAAATCGTTCAAATCACTTTTCATATCAAAAAGGACTTTGTATAAAATTTCACGTTCGCTACTAAAATCACTTTCAGCTTTTGATGTTTTTACAACAGCGGGTAAATTGCCATTGGAATTTGGTAAATAACTTTGTAGCGTTTCTGCACTAATCGTCCTGTTTTGTTCTAAAACAGAGAGTTGTTCCGCAATGTTGCGCAACTGACGGATGTTGCCTCCCCAACGATGCTTTAAAAGTAGGGCTACCGCAGCATCGGTCAATTTTATAGTGGGCATTTTATATTTTAAAGCAAAATCACTCGCAAATTTACGGAACAATAAATGAATATCCTCTTGGCGGTCGCGCAATGGCGGTAGGTGGATATCTACAGTGCTTAACCTATAAAATAAATCTTCACGAAATTTTTCTTTTTGAATGGCCTAAAACATATTCACGTTGGTAGCTGCCACAATACGTACGTTGGTTTTTTGTACTTTACTGGAGCCTACTTTTAAAAATTCGCCATTTTCTAAAACACGCAATAATCGCACTTGTGTTGTTAGTGGTAATTCGCCAACTTCATCCAAAAAAATAGTACCACCATCGGCGACTTCAAAATAGCCTTCACGGGTTTGTGTGGCTCCGGTAAATGCACCTTTTTCGTGCCCGAACAATTCGCTATCAATCGTCCCTTCTGGAATTGCACCACAGTTTACAGCAATATATTTGTTGTGTTTTCTGTGTGATAGTTGATGTATTATTTTAGGAATACTTTCTTTCCCAACACCGCTTTCGCCCGTAACCAATACAGAAATATCGGTAGGTGCTACTTGAATGGCTTTTTCTATGGCACGGTTTAGTGATGCACTATTGCCTATAATGCCAAAACGTTGTTTTATTGCTTGAACTGATTCCATAGTGTCATTCCTGTGAAGACAGGAATCTCATTATTTATTGTTATTAATTATTCTCACTTAAACCAATAGCTTCCCCAATAAGCGTCGCACTCGTGCAATCCGTAACCTGTACATTCACAAAATTACCAATTTTATAATTTTCTTTCGGAAAAACAGCCACCACATTTTGTGAGGTGCGCCCAGACCATTGTGCATCAGATTTTTTAGATTCTTTTTCAATCAAAACTTCCACGACGGTATTTAAAAAAGCTTTGGTCCTGATTTCGCTGTGTGCTCTTTGTAAATCCACAATATCTTGTAAACGGCGTTTTTTGACTTTCTCTGGCACATCATCTTCTAGTTTACGCTCTGCCATCGTGCCTGGGCGTTCAGAATAAGTAAACATATAGCCGAAATGATATTTTACGTATTCCATTAACGATACGGTATCTTGAAAATCTGCTTCGGTTTCTGTTGGGAAACCAACAATCATATCTTGGCTGATGGTGCAATTGGGAAGGATACGGCGAATGTTGTCAATCAATGCCATATATTCCTCTCGGGTGTTCAAACGGTTCATTTCCTTTAAAATACGATTGCTGCCACTTTGAACCGGCAAATGGATGTGATTACAAATATTTTGATATTTGGCCATGGTTTCAATCACGTCCAAAGTTAAATCTTGCGGATTGGACGTTGAAAAGCGAATGCGCATTTTGGGTTGCGTTTTGGCACAAAGTTCCAATAAATTGGAAAAATGGACCGAGGTTGCTTTTTGGATGTCGCTGGCTTTTTTAAAATCTTTTTTCAAGCCGCCGCCGTACCAAAGGTAGCTGTCCACATTTTGCCCAAGTAATGTAATTTCTTTATAACCTCTGTTCCATAAATCATTCACTTCTTCCAAAATACTTTGCGGGTCGCGGCTACGCTCTCGGCCACGTGTAAAAGGCACCACACAAAAGGTGCACATATTATCGCAACCACGGGTAATGGATACAAAAGCTGTTACGCCATTGGTGTTTAAGCGTACAGGCGAAATATCGCCGTAGGTTTCTTCTTTTGAAAGTATCACGTTTATGGCATCCCTGCCTTCTTCCACTTCGGCCAAAAGGTTTGGTAAATCTTTGTAAGCATCGGGCCCAACCACCAAATCAACAATTTTTTCCTCTTCAAGAAATTTTGTTTTCAAGCGTTCTGCCATACAGCCTAACACACCTACTTTCATATTGGGGTTGTGGTCGCGTTTTACCGCATTGTATTTTTCTAAACGTTTGCGAATGGTCTGTTCGGCTTTGTCCCTTATGGAACAGGTGTTTACTAAAACCAAATCGGCATCTTCAAGATTTTGAGTAGTGTTGAAACCTTGGTTTGCCATGATGGAAGCTACAATTTCACTATCGCTAAAATTCATGGCACACCCATAACTTTCTATAAAAAGCTTGCGTTGGTTACCTTCTTTTTGTTCAATAACTAAAGATTCGCCTTGTTTGTTTTCGTCTATAATTTTCTCCATAAAATGCAATCCCAATACCTAATGGGCTCATTATTTCAATAAGCATGCAAAGGTACAATTTATTTGTGGTTTGTGACAAAGTGTCATACTTAAAAAAATATTAAATTTGTAAGATGTTTATAGAAATGGTTTCTTTGAACATACTAAAATAAAAATAAACTATATGAACAATTTTTCATCACTGCAAGAAAAGATAAATAATGTGAAACCATTAGATTTTGGGGATATTTTAAGCCGAAGTATTGACCTTTTTAAAAAAACATGGTTGCAAGGGTTCCTTTTGATGTTGATGTTTTTTGTAATTGCCATTCCTATTTTTATAGTTATTTACATGCCCATGTACACGGCACTTATCGAGCAAATTCAAAGCGGAGATTATGATCCCAATGATGCGAGTAGCCTAATGATGCAAACAGACAGTTTTAGATATCAAATTTTAGGACTCACTTTTGTAATGAGCTTTTTTACTGTGGCGATGGCTGCTGGGTTTTATAGAGTTGTTAGAAAGATAGATATCGGGGAAGCGTTTAGTGTATCGGGATTTTTTTATTTTTTTAAAGGAAAATATCTGGGTAAAATATTGACCATTGCCGCGTTATCCTTTTTAGTGTCATTAATCAATTTTGCTTTTGAAAAGTTTTTATCGCCAGAATTAGCTACACTTTTAAGCCTTGTTATTAGTATCGGGTTTAGCGTGTACTCCACATTATTTATTGTTTTTTTAGCGTTTAATCCTGAAATGGAAAGTACCGAGATTTTTAGTTTGAGCTTTAATTTGGGTACAAAAAAATGGCCGCTCATTTTTGGTTTGCTTGTGGTTACAGGTATTATGGGTTTTTTCGGTATTATTCTTTGCGGTATTGGCATATTGTTTACTATTTCTATCATGTATTTGCCTCCATATTTAATATATAAAGATGTTTTGGGGTTTAATGAAACCAGTGAAATTGATAAAATAGGAGAAACAGAATAGCATCATTTTAAGATGTAAACCTTGATTTTTAACTGTTTGAAATGAGGGTTTTCGATTAATAAAAAGTAGAGTTCATTTATAAAATTAGGAACTTAAAGTTTTTTTCATATACATTTGTACCATCAAAAAACGTAGTATGTCGAAGAATTTAGTGATAGTAGAGTCGCCAGCAAAAGCCAAAACCATTGAAAAATTTCTAGGAAAAGATTTTAAAGTAGAATCTAGTTTTGGGCATATTTCCGATTTGCCTTCCAAGGAATTAGGGGTGGATGTAGATGGCGATTTCAAACCCAAATACGAAGTGTCATCAGATAAAAAATCAGTTGTTAAAAAACTGAAAGACTTAGCAAAAAAAGCCGATATGGTTTGGTTGGCAAGTGATGAGGATCGCGAGGGTGAGGCTATTGCTTGGCATTTGGCAGAAACGTTAAAATTGGATAAAACCAAAACGAAACGGATTGTTTTTCACGAAATTACAAAAACAGCCATTCAAAAA
>CAXBNH010000253.1:0-4763 GCA_963976905.1 uncultured Algibacter sp. | reverse complement strand
TTTTACTCTTGATGCAATGTCTGACATAATTTTTTAATTTTAAGTTTTAATTAGTTGGCAAAAATAAAAAACTTTATTTTATAAAACACCTTTATAATAAAAATGTGTTGGTAATTTACTAAATTACTTTTAAGTATTTAAATTTTAGATACTAATTGTTAATAATTATTCTTTTTTTTGTTCGAATAAAACTAAACATTATTGTCTGTAAAATGAAGAGAATAGTAATCTTTGCTTCCGGAGGCGGAACGAATGCTGAAAATTTAATCAAGTTTTTTCACAACAGAGAAAATGCTTCTGTTATTCAGGTTCTTACTAACAATCCCCGTGCCAAAGTTATTGAAAAGTGCAATAATCTCAAAGTAAGCTGCCTGGCTTTCAACAGGATAGCACTTAACAAAACCGAAGATGTTTTGAATATCTTAAAAGCATCCCAACCAGATTTGATTGTTTTGGCGGGCTTTCTGTGGAAGTTCCCTGACAATATTTTAAATGCATTCCCCAATAAAGTCATTAACGTACACCCTGCGCTGTTACCAAAATATGGCGGAAAAGGCATGTACGGCATGTTTGTTCATGAAGCCATTGTTGCCAATAAAGAAAAAGAAACGGGCATTACCATCCATTATGTCAATGAGCATTATGATGAAGGTGCTATTGTTTTTCAAGCCAAATGTGATGTAAATTTATCAGATTCCGCCGATGATGTGGCGGCTAAAATCCATGAATTGGAGATGGAACATTTTCCGAAGGTGGTTGAGGAGCTATTAAATAAGGACTAAAATGTCACGCTGAGCGCAGCCGAAGCGTTTATGCATAAATTGTGTTTATAAATTATATTTAAAAAGATTCCCGTCTTCACGGGAATGACAAAAAATGTCAAAAAAAAAGAAAAAATATTACACCGTTTGGAAAGGCCATAAAACAGGTGTTTTTGAAAAATGGAACGATTGCAAAGCACAAATAACAAATTTTGAAGGCGCACAGTACAAATCATTCGAAACTTTTGATGCTGCAAAACAAGCTTTGCAGGGTAATTATTTTGACTACATCGGGAAAAACAAGAGGTTTAAAAGCGCATTATCCACAGAACAATTGAAAAAAATTGGGCAACCTAATTATAATTCCATTTCAGTAGATGCGGCCTCTAGCGGAAATCCAGGCATTATGGAATACCGTGGCGTGGACACCAAAACAAAAAAACAACTTTTTATTCAAGGCCCTTTTGACGAAGGCACTAATAATATTGGGGAGTTTCTTGCATTGGTTCATGGGCTGGCATTACTTAAAAAAAACAATAGTAATTGTATTTTATACACCGATTCCAAAACAGCCATGAGCTGGGTAAAAAAGAAAAACTGCAACACCAAATTGCCCAGAAACGAAAAAAACAAACCTGTTTTTGAACTGGTTGACAGAGCCATTGATTGGCTTAAAAACAACACGTACAAAACTATTATAGTAAAATGGGAAACCAAAGCTTGGGGCGAAATTCCTGCTGATTTCGGGAGAAAATGAATTTATTGCTTCTTTTTGTATCTCTGGATTTCTATAATTATTCCAAAAAAATTCAATTTCAATAGTGTTTTCATTTAAAACAAACTCCATATAATTTTAAAATTTCGACCTTGCATTTTCGCTTGTTCTTCAAGCATTGTAATGGTTTCTTCATCTAAAACCTCTTCCTTTCGTTTTCTACTCAATGCCATATATGTATTGTTTACGATAAATTTATTTAATAAAAATTCAGCCCATTTATGTTCCGTTTCGTTCAAAAAATATTCTTGCCCTAGTTACTAAAAGACGTATCTTTGCATCAAAATTTCAAACCGCTATATGAGCAAGTTAGTTATTGTAGGTACCGTAGCTTTTGATGCTATTGAAACACCATTTGGCAAAACCGATAAAATTCTTGGTGGCGCGGCAACCTATATTGGCCTGTCTGCCACACAATTTCATGTAGATGCTGCTGTGGTTTCTATTGTTGGAGGCGATTTTCCTCAGGAACATCTAGACTTATTATCAGACAAAAACATAGATATTTCAGGTATTGAAATTGTTAAAGAAGGAAAAACTTTTTTTTGGAGCGGTAAATATCACAACGACATGAATTCGCGCGATACTTTGGCAACCGAGCTTAATGTTTTGGCAGATTTCAATCCTACAGTTCCAAATAATTACAAAGATGCAGAGATTGTGATGTTAGGAAATTTGCATCCGCTCGTCCAATTAAGCGTGATTGAACAAATGGAAACCAAGCCAAAATTGATTATTTTGGATACCATGAATTTTTGGATGGATTGCGCCCTTGATGATTTACATAAAGTCATTAAAAAAGTAGATGTGATCACCATTAATGATGAAGAAGCCAGACAACTCACAGGGGAATATTCTTTGGTAGTTGCCGCTAGAAAAATTCATGCTATGGGACCAAAATATGTGGTCATTAAAAAAGGAGAGCACGGGGCTTTGTTGTTTCATGACGATAATGTTTTTTATGCACCAGCATTGCCACTGGAAGAAGTATTTGACCCAACAGGGGCAGGAGACACCTTTGCAGGAGGTTTTGCAGGTTACTTGGCAAAAACAAGCGACTTTTCTTTTGAAAATATGAAAAACGCAGTTATTTACGGTTCTACATTGGCATCTTTTTGCGTTGAAAAATTTGGAACAGAACGCATGCAACATTTATCGAGCAAAGACGTGCATAAGCGCTTATTGCAGTTTAAGCAATTAACACAATTTGATATAGAATTAACATAAACCAGCGCGCTCAAAATTGAGTGCGTTTTTTAATTGAACAGATTTGTCATATTCCGTAAAATCAAAGATTCACGAATTCAATGACTTGGAATGAATTAAATAAGTAAAGCGAAAAATATTTTTATATGAGTGATGTCTTAAAACACGAATGCGGCATAGCGCTAATTAGGCTTTTAAAACCTTTAGAATTCTACAAAGAAAAATACGGGAGCGCCTTTTATGGCGTAAACAAAATGTATTTGATGATGGAGAAACAGCACAATCGTGGTCAGGATGGTGCTGGTTTTGCGAGTATTAAATTAGACACCAAGCCTGGCGAACGTTACATTAGCAGAGTGCGCTCTATAGCACAACAGCCCATTCAAGATATATTTGCCCAAATTAATGATAGGGTCAATAAAGAGCTTGAAGCGCATCCTGAATATAAAGATGATGTGGCGGCTCAAAAAAGACACATTCCCTACATTGGCGAAGTATTATTAGGTCACGTACGTTACGGCACCTTTGGAAAAAACAGCGTAGAAAG
Source organism: uncultured Algibacter sp. (assembly GCA_963976905.1). Classification (GTDB taxonomy): domain Bacteria; phylum Bacteroidota; class Bacteroidia; order Flavobacteriales; family Flavobacteriaceae; genus Pseudalgibacter. Next base: position 1,474 of record CAXBNH010000253.1, on the reverse strand, counting down.
CGTGCACCCTTTTTTAAGGCAAAACAATTGGATGCACCGAAATTTAATTATGGCAGGAAACTTCAACATGACCAATGTTAAAGAGCTTTTCAGCAACCTTATTGAATTAGGACAGCACCCCAAAGAATATACCGATACCATAACCATTATGGAAAAAATCGGTCATTTTTTGGATGACGCCGTTAGTAAAATATATAGCGATTTAAAAAAGGAAGGTTATAACAAAAAAGAAGCTTCGCCTCAAATTGCAGAACGACTTAAAGTACATAAAATACTTAGGCGGGCCGCAAAAAACTGGGATGGTGGTTATGCCATGGCAGGACTTATTGGCCATGGTGATGCCTTTGTTTTAAGAGATCCCGCTGGTATCCGCCCAACCTATTACTATCAAGATGATGAAATAGTGGTTGTGGCTTCAGAACGCCCTGTAATCCAAACCGTATTTAATGTTAAGTTTGAAGATGTCAAGGAATTAGAACCTGGCCATGCCATCATTACCAAGAAATCTGGAGACGTTAAGATTAAAAAAATATTAGAACCTTTAGAAAGAAAATCATGTTCTTTTGAGCGCATTTATTTTTCAAGAGGAAGTGATGCAGAAATTTATCAAGAACGAAAAAAACTTGGTAAATTATTGATGCCAAAAGTGCTTGAGGCCATTGAAAACGATACAAAAAATACTGTGTTCTCTTATATTCCAAATACGGCCGAAACATCATTTTTTGGAATGATTGAAACTGCCGAAGCCTATATAAACAAAAAGAAGACCAATGCCATTTTAAACGGGCAACGTACCATATCAGCAGAAAAAGTAACCGAAATTTTATCTGAACGTGCCCGCATTGAAAAAATAGCGATTAAAGACGTCAAACTCAGAACGTTTATAACCGAGGATAGCAGCCGCGATGATTTGGTAGCACACGTTTATGATGTAACCTATGGTGTTATAAAACCAACCGATAACCTTGTAATTATTGACGATAGTATTGTAAGAGGCACCACTTTACAAAAAAGCATCCTTAAAATGCTGGATCGTTTGAATCCTAAAAAAATAATCGTTGTATCGTCTGCGCCACAAATACGCTATCCAGATTGTTACGGTATTGATATGGCCAAACTAGAGGGCTTGGTGGCTTTTAGAGCCGCTTTAGAACTTTTAAAAGATGCCAACAAATACCATATTGTAAAAGACGTGTACAATAAATGTATAGAACAAACAGATTTGGACGACAAGCACGTGCAGAATTTTGTAAAAGAAATTTATGACCCTTTTACAGATGAGGAAATATCAGATAAAATATCTGATTTGTTAAGCCATGAAAGCATCAAGGCCGAAGTAAAGATTATTTTTCAATCCGTTGAAAATTTACATAAAGCCTGCCCGGACCATTTAGGCGATTGGTACTTTACAGGAAACTACCCAACAGTTGGAGGCAATAGGGTTGTGAACAGAGCTTTTATCAATTTTTACGAA
>CAXBNH010000252.1:0-4764 GCA_963976905.1 uncultured Algibacter sp. | reverse complement strand
TAAATTTTTAATAGAAAATGATGTTGCTGAAACCTTTGAAAGCATAGTTCAAGAAATACAACCAGACTTAGTACATAGTTTTGTGTTGTATCTCTCCTGCTCGCCTATTTTAAAGGTTATGAAAAAGCATCATAACTTACCTTGGCTCTATTCCTCTTGGGGAAGCGATCTGTACTATTTCAAAAATATTGAAAAAAACAAACAAGATATTTTGAACGTGTTGCCAAGAGTGAATTATTTGATTACAGACTGCAAACGGGATGTTGCCATAGCCAAAGATTTGGGTTTTAATGGGAAAGTTCTAGGCACATTCCCAGGTGGTGGCGGATTTAATTATACCGAAACAGACCCATACATAACACCCATTTCAGAAAGGAAAACCATTTTGGTAAAAGGCTATCAAGGGCGTTCGGGGCGTGCTATTGAAGTTTTACAAGCAATGCTGTTAATTCCAGAACACATGAAAAATCATCACATCATCGTTTTTGGAGCTGATGATGAAGTGGAAAATCACATTAAAGATTGTGGGTTTTCAAAAACGTTATCCATTGAAACCTTATCAAGAAAAGACTTTTTGCCTCACATTGCTATTTTAAAACTGATGGGAGCGGCTCTGATTTACATCGGTAATAGTAATTCCGACGGTATGCCAAACACTTTACTTGAAGCCATAGCCATGGGCGCTTTTCCCATTCAATCGAACCCCGGGGGCGCATCGTCAGAAGTGGTCGCACATTATGAAAACGGCTTGCTAATTGAGGATTTTAATGACATTGAAGAAATTAAATCACATATACTAACGGCACTAAATACTTCTAGTTTATTGGAAAAAGCATTTAAAATCAATCAAAATAAAGTCAAGCCACAATTTGAAAGAGGATTGGTAAAACAACACATTTTGGATGCTTACCATAGTGTTATGAAAAAAGGGGAATAGACTTAAATGTTTACACAACAACATATCAAGGACACGATTCTAAAGTTAGAGAAAAGATACCCTGTGGACACATGGGAGGTTAATGGCATTCATATATGGCCTTATGTGCGTATAAAATTATATAGAGGTCAGTAGTTAATTACTCATTAATTTTGTTTGATAAATTTTATCTTTTACTACCATTTTTGTTATTAGGTTATTGAATATTGTATCCTTGCTTTGCGAACGATTTATTCTAAAGCAAAATTCGTTAAAATATCGATTTAGATTTGCATCACTTACCCAAGAATAAGTAGTTCTTATCCACGATTTAACCTGATGTATCATTGTGTGCAATGCTTTAAAATTCATTCCTTTATCGCTTTCAATTTGTGTAATATCATAAGCTTTTGAGATAGGTTTATATCCTCTCCATTTATCTGTAGTTACTTCTGCCGCTCTGCTAATATGATTTACAAAAATGTATTGAAGTGATTGTGCTGAAAAATCATCTATTTTCATAGCATACATTCTTTTGACCTTTCCTTCTTCGGTTAATTGAACCGCTGTTACAGCCTTCTTTTTCTTGGTATCGTAACTTCTTCCAGTCTTTTTTTCTTCTCTGCCACCTAAAACAAATTCATCAACATGGACAATTCCATCCATCGGATTATTTCCGCTAGAAGACATAGCCTCTCTGACTTTAAGCATAAACAAACGTGCTGTTTTTTCAGTAATTCCAAATCGAACTCCCATATAGCTTGCAGACAAGCTCTTGGTCGTTGTAGACATTTCAAAACAAACAAAAAAGGCTTTGCGCAAACCAAATTTAACCTTGTGAAACAGTGTGTTTGATGTCGCAGATTCTTTATGGTTACATACATTACATTGTCTTGAAAAATCCGCTTTTCTTTGATAAGCAGTATGATTACATTTTACACACTTATAAGTGGTTTTGTCTTTTAATTCTGATAAATATTCTTTGCAATCAAGGTCCGTTTTGAACCGATCAGAAAACTCTAGAAGATTTTGACCTTTAAATATGTCCATATTTTGCTATATTTATTAACTCTAAAGATAAGTATTTATATACTGACCTCTAAAATTATATATTCATCTGTTGGTTTTAATGAATGAAAATCCAGTTGTTCGTGAAAAGGGCAATGTTGTAAAAGTATCGGGCAATAACCCTATCAAAACTCTTTTTAGAAAAGGCATGTTTATGCTTAAAGCCCAATTAGGGCTGATTGTATTTTTTTTTAAACTAAAACAAAAGCAAATTCTCTTTTTTGGTTCCCACATACATAGGATCTTTCAAAATGGTCAATATTTTAATCGGTTTTATGATTCCATGGTTGATTTTCATGGCTTGCAGAATAAGGTCTATAATGTGGAATATCAAAAAATCAATGAACCTATTTATAACAAAAAGGCGGTCATTTCTTTGAATACATATCTTGATTATCACAAGCTTGTGAATAAAGTATATAATAAATTCAGAAAACGAAAACCGCTATTGGCCTTAAAACAATATGACCAATTTTGTAATGATTTGAGCGGATTGAATTTGAAACTTGAAGATTTAAGACTTTCGGAAAATCATTTGATTGAATGGTCTGAAAAAGTGAATACAAATAACATGTTTTTTGAACGCTTATATAAAAAAGTGAAGCCGCAAAAAGTGATTTTTTTGGGGTATTATGGGTTGGACGATTTATATGCCGCATTGCTTGCAGCAAATAAGCTTGGTATTAAGACTATAGATTTTCAACATGGGCCGCAGACTAATGTGCATTTGGCTTTTTCATGTTGGAATAAAATACCAGAAAAGGGCTTTAATAGCATGCCTGTTGAATTTTGGAACTGGGACCAAGCATCAAAAAACAATATTGACACTTGGGCAAATACAGCTAATGGTGTAAAAGCAAAAGTGGTAGGCCAGCCCTATTTGGGGTACTGGATGCATAAAATGAAAAATGAAAACATCAAAAAGCAGTATGTTTTTTACAGTTTGCAAACGCATCCATTTTCTATTGAAGATTTTTTAACGCCTCAAATAATCGCGTTGATAAAAAGATTGAAATACAATTGGGTCTTAAGATTGCACCCAAGAAACAATTTGGATATTGATGAACTGAAACTGTTTTTAAAGACCAATAAAATAGAAAATAAGGCACATATCCAAGATGCTTTTAACGTGCCACTTCCAGAAGTTTTAACAGCTAGTGTATTGCATATCACAAATTATTCAGGATGTTTGATTGAAGCTTATCAATTAGGTGTTCCAACGCTGCTTATCAACGAAGTTGGTCATGAAATGTTCAGCGAATATATTGATAATAAATTAGTTTATTATTTGAATCAAAACGAAACCCATTTTCAGCAAGCATTTGAAGACGTGATTAAAAATTGTGAAAACTTGCCAATTTTAAAAGAATCTATAAACGTGTTCAATCCCTTGGGCGGATTTAAATAGGTCTTTTGTTGTTTCAGCTGCAAAAAGTGTATTTTAGCTATCATTAATATATTATAATTTCTATGAAAAAAACAGGCTTCATCCCACTCCGAAAAGGCTCGAAAGGCATTCCTAATAAAAACAAACGAAAAATGGTTGGCAGGCCTTTGTTTTCCTGGGTTTTAGGAGCAGCTATTTTTTCAGAACTGGATGAGGTTGTTGTTTATACCGATGATGAAGCCATTATTGATTTTATAAACAAGGAATACCATTGGACCACTAAAGTGAAAGCGTTTTTAAGAAGCGACGAAAGTGCCAGCGATACCGCATCCACAGAATGCGCCATATTGGAATTTTCCGAAAATATAAACTACGATTTTGACGTGTTTTGCCTGCTGCAGGCCACATCGCCATTCACAACCAAAGACGATATCAATGCGTGTTTGACCAAATTGGATGGCAATTTTGATTCGGCACTAACGGTTGTAAATACCCATCGTTTTTTATGGAATGAAAATGGAAAGGCTATAAATTACAATCCTTTAAAACGGCCAAGACGCCAAGATTTTGAGGGGCTTCTCATTGAAAATGGCGCCGTTTACACCATTACAAAACAAGCTTTGCAAAAACATAAAAACCGATTGGGAGAAAAAGTGGGTATTGTAAAGATGCACGAAGATACTTTACTGGAAATAGATTCCGAATCCGATTGGATTGCGGTGGAGCAATTGCTTATCAACCGTCAAAAAAGCTTAAAAACATCCGAAAAAATCACACATCTGGTTTTAGATGTGGATGGGGTGTTTACCGATGGCACGATTAGCTACACCAAAGATGGCGAACACACCAAAAATTTTGATATGCGTGATGGTATGGGACTTGAAATTATGCGCCAATTTAATATTGAAGTGATGATTATGACTTCCGAAAACTCTGAACTCGTTGCCAAACGCATGCAAAAATTACAAATTAAGCATGTTTTTTTAGGCGTGAAAGACAAATACACCTTGCTCAATAAAGTTATTAAAGACAACCATATTTCAATGGGAAATGTGGCGTATGTTGGTGATGATGTCAATGATTTAACCAATATTTGCAGCGTAGGCTGGTCCTTAGTGCCAAATAATGCGATGGCAGTGGTCAAACAACATGCAGACATTGTACTTTCAAAAACCTCAGGGGCTGGTGCTATTCGTGAAGCCTGTGAATTCATCATGAACTATAATAAAAGATTTTAAAATTTGCCCTAAAAATAATTATGAACACATATAAAAAACCATACATTATTGCTGAAATTGGATGTAACCACAAAGGCGATATGGAAATTGCCAAAGAACTTATTAAGGTCGCTAAAATATTCTGTAATGTGGATGCCGTAAAATTCCAAAAACGG
>CAXBNH010000251.1:0-4769 GCA_963976905.1 uncultured Algibacter sp. | reverse complement strand
GTAAGGTTTAATGATTGTCAACTCGATCATGCGTCTTTTTACCAAACGAAACTAAACAATACAGTATTTACAAATTGCAAGTTTAATCATGCAGATTTTTCAGCAAGTAATTTAACGGCGGCTCATTTTGAAAACTGCGATTTTTTACACGCAAAATTTGAAAACACTATTTTAGAAAAAGCCGATTTTAGAAGTTCTTTCAATTATTCCATTCATCCAGAAACCAATAAAATAAAAGGGGCCAAATTTCTATTAAAAGATGTTGTTGGTTTACTGGATGCGTATCACATAAAAATAGATTAAAAATAAAACCTCACAAAAGGTGCCCAAGGGTCTGCATAAATGCTTTTTCTGGCATCGTACAATACATCATATCTAACGCCAAAAGTAACATTGCCATTTCTGTAACCTGCGCCAACAAATAAGGCGGGCGACCAATAATTGTCGTCTGGCAGCCCTAAGTTTGATTCATACCGCCTGTTAACATGGAGTTCTTCAAATTCAGCAGATAATTGCAAGCCGTAAAAAGGATTGAACAACCCAATAACGCTACCGCCCAAAATGGTAGATTTGTAAGTGTTTTTAAGATTGCTTATGGTGCCATTGAGTCCCAAACCCAAACCGAACTGGTGGTTGAATTCATAAATGGCGCTAGGCGCCAAAGTGCCACTAAAAAAGCCATCACCAAAACTTAAGCCTATGCCGCCCCCATAATGTACGTTTTTCCAAAAGGCGTTTGTGTTTTTTTGCTGTGAGAACATTGTGGATGCCATTAGTAGGAATGCGAATGTCAATATTTTGTTTTTCTGCATTATTTTTTCTTTCATAGCAAGAGGTTTTAAATGGTTTTTTTTGAAGTTTAAATAGTCCTCATTCGGAATTTAATTAAATTACAAATCTAAAAATTGTAATTCATTAAAAAATTAACACCAATATTCATTATTTAGCGAAACTGTTTAAGCTACCCTATAAATATATCAAAAGAAACATCTAATTTTATCAAAAGTTGTATTTTTGAAGAATTTATGAAATAGAAATTCGACATTAAAATTAATAATGGATAAATTTTCCTTTTTAAACGCAGCACATACAGCATATTTTGCTGATTTATACGACCAATATTTACAGAATCCTGATTCCGTAGAGCCCAGTTGGAGAGCCTTTTTCCAAGGTTATGATTTTGGTTCGGAAAACTACGGTTTGGATGGTGAGATTGTTGAAGGTGTCTCCGTCCAAATTCCTGAGCATTTGCAAAAGGAATTTAATGTGGTAAAACTCATTGATGGCTACCGTATGCGGGGCCATTTGTTTACTAAAACCAATCCCGTTCGCGATAGAAGAACCTATGAGCCAAATTTGGCTTTAAATAATTTCGGGCTTTCCGATAACGATTTAGATACCGTGTTCAATGCTGGCGATATATTGGGAATAGGGGCAAAGAACTTGCGTGAAATCATTCGCCATTTAGAACGTATTTATTGCAGTTCTATTGGTGTGGAATATATGTACTTGCGTAACCCTGAAGTTATTGGATGGTGGCAAACCCAGTTGAATATCAATGACAATCAGCCAAATTTTGATGCAGATACAAAAAAATACATCCTTTCAAAATTAAACCATGCCGTTACTTTTGAAAACTTTTTGCAAACCAAATATGTGGGGCAAAAACGGTTTTCTCTGGAAGGTGGGGAATCGTTGATTCCTGCCATAAGTAACGTGCTTTATATGTCTGTTGAAAAATATGGCGTTAAAGAATGTGTTTTAGGAATGGCGCACCGTGGCCGTTTAAGCACATTGATTAATATTTTCAGAAAACCTGCTTATGAGCTTTTTAGTGAGTTTGACGGTAAAGATTTTGAAGATGAAAACATTGATGGAGATGTAAAGTACCATTTAGGATTGACTTTAGATAAAACCTATCAAAATGGTAAAACCATAAAAATGAATTTGGTGCCAAATCCATCGCACTTAGAAACGGTAGCTTCGGTAGCAGAAGGGATTACACGTGCCAAAATTGATACGGATTACAATGGTGATGATTCTAAAATATTGCCCATTATCGTGCACGGCGATGCAGCCATTGCGGGTCAAGGCATTGCTTATGAGGTGGCCCAAATGAGCCAACTTAATGGATATAAAACCGGCGGAACAGTTCACATTGTTGTGAACAATCAAATTGGTTTTACCACCAATTATTTAGATGCCCGTTCCAGTACCTATTGTACCGATGTGGCAAAAGTAACCTTGTCTCCCGTATTGCACGTGAATGCAGATGATGCAGAGGCTGTGGTACATGCCGTGGAGTTGGCACTGGCCTACAGAATGCGTTACAAAAAAGATGTTTATATCGATTTGTTGGGCTACCGTAAGTATGGACATAATGAAGGCGACGAACCTCGTTTTACCCAACCCAAATTATACAAAGAAATTGCAAAACACGACAATCCATTCCATATCTATTCTGAAAAACTGATTGCTGAAAAAACGATAGACAAAGGCTATTCTGATGGCATTGTTGACGAATTCAAATCTACTTTGGAATCGCATTATGAGAAATCCAAAGGCGAGGAATCTTCTAAGGTTAGGGAATTTATGCACGAACGCTGGAAAGGCTTTACCCGCAGAGGTGTAGATGCCATGTTGCAAACTGAAAATACGGCATATCCAAAAACCAATTTAGAAAATATAGCCAAAATTGTTTCCACCGTACCAGAAGGCGTTAAGTTTTTACGTAAAGCAGAACGTATATTAGAAGGCAGGGCAACCATGGTTTTTGAAAGTGATGAATTGGATTGGGGTATGGCAGAAACCTTGGCTTACGGTAGTTTGCTTGAAGAAGGTTTTGATGTACGTATGTCCGGGCAAGATGTGGAGCGTGGCACTTTTAGTCATCGTCATGCTATTTTACGAGATGAAATTTCAGAAGAACGTATCAATTTATTGAATACCAATCCGACCAATAAAGGTCAAATGTATATTTACAATTCCCTTTTGTCTGAATATGGTGTGCTTGGTTTTGATTATGGTTATGCCATGGCAAACCCGAACACCTTAACTATTTGGGAAGCACAATTTGGGGATTTCAGTAACGGGGCACAAATTATTTTCGACCAATATCTATCTGCCGCAGAAGATAAATGGAAATCCCAAAATGGTATTGTGGTACTGTTGCCTCATGGCTATGAAGGGCAGGGTTCTGAGCATTCATCTGCAAGAATGGAGCGTTACTTACAACTTTGCGGTAACGACAATATAATTGTTGCAGATTGTACCACACCAGCCAACTTTTTCCATTTATTGCGTCGTCAATTAAAACGTGATTTTAGAAAACCCTTGATTGTTTTCACCCCAAAGAGTTTGTTGCGACACCCTAAAGCGGTATCTTCTTTAAATGAATTTGTTGAAGGACAATTTCAAGAAGTTATAGATGATACAATTGACCCTAAAAACGTTAAGAAGTTAGTGTTCTGTACCGGTAAATTTTATTATGATTTATTGACAGAACGCGAAACCTTGGAAAACGATACGGTGGCACTTGTAAGAATTGAGCAGTTATTTCCTTTGCACGAAGAAAAAATAAAAAAGGCCATAACAAAGTATTCAAATGCGGAAACTTATATTTGGGCTCAAGAAGAACCAAAAAATATGGGTGCTTGGAGCCACATTTCCCAACGTTCGGGTTTTGTAAAATTAGAAGTGTGTTCAAGGCCTTATAATTCTGTGCCGGCACCAGGTTCCAGCACTAGGGATAAACGAAGACAACGCCGTGTTATTGATGCCATTTTTGATAATGCACAAAAATAAGATAAAACAGATAGTAATTCACATACAATTAAAATTATAAAGAATGATTTTAGAAATGAAAGTACCCTCACCAGGGGAGTCTATAAAAGAAGTTGAAATAGCTACCTGGCTAGTTGAAGATGGGGATTATGTAGAAAAAGACCAAGCCATTGCAGAGGTAGATAGTGATAAAGCGACTCTTGAGCTGCCTGCTGAAGAAAGCGGTATTATCACACTTAAAGCTGAAGAAGGCGATGCGGTAGCCGTTGGGGCTGTGGTGTGCCTGATTGATACCAGCGCAGAAAAGCCTGAGGGAAATGCTCCTAAAGAGGAAAAGAAAAAAGAAGAAAAAGAAGAGAAAACTGCAGATAACAAACAAGACGACAAAGCCTTAGATTCAAAGGAATCGGAAAAATCCACATATGCTACAGGTTCTGCAAGCCCAGCGGCCAAAAAGATTTTAGCTGAAAAAGGCATGGATGCAGCGGCTATTTCTGGAACAGGAAAAGATGGTCGTGTTACTAAAGAAGATGCTGTTCAAGCGGTACCATCCATGGGAACACCTACTGGAGGAAACAGAGGGACTTCAAAAAGTAAAATGTCAATGTTACGTCGTAAAGTGGCAGAACGTTTGGTGGAAGTTAAAAATACAACAGCCATGCTAACCACGTTTAACGAGGTAGATATGTCGCCCATTTTTGCGTTGCGAAACAAACATAAAGAAGCCTTTAAGAACAAACATGGTGTAGGTTTAGGCTTTATGAGTTTCTTTACATTGGCCGTAGTGAGAGCATTGGAAATGTATCCTGCTGTAAATTCTATGATGGATGGAAAAGAAATGATTTCTTATGATTTCGCTGATATCAGTATTGCAGTTTCAGGACCAAAAGGATTGATGGTACCAGTTATTAGAAATGCTGAAAATTTAAGTTTTAGAGGTGTTGAAGCCGAAGTAAAACGTTTAGCGCTTCGTGCCAGAGATGGTC
>CAXBNH010000250.1:0-4771 GCA_963976905.1 uncultured Algibacter sp. | reverse complement strand
GTGATCAACAATCAGACAATCCTTATGGTGAAAGAATATGGGATGATAGTTACAAAGGCATTCGGGCCGTAAATGATGTACTTGCCAATATTGATAAGGTTGAATCCATAGACCCTCTACTATTGGCTCAATTTAAAGGAGAAGCCCGTTTTATTCGTTCTTATATATATACGTATTTGGTCATGTTTTTTGGAGATGTTCCATTAATTACAGAACCATTAGGGATTGAAGAAGCCAGAAACCTTCCTAGAACAAATAAAGAAGACATTTGGGATTTTGTAGAAGATGAATTCCAAACCATATCTGGTGATTTGCTCGTTAGCTACAATAACACAAACAAAGGACGGATAACCCAAGGAGCAGCCTTGGCCATGAAAACGAGGGCTATGTTATGGGCTGGCAGATATTTAGAAGCGAAAAATGCTGCTAAAACTATTATTGATACTGAAAATTATGAGCTATACCCTAATTATGAAACCCTGTTCAGCTATCAAGCAGAAAACAATACTGAGGTTATTTTGGACAAACAGTTCATTAAAGACACTTATAGCAATAATGTGTTTCATGTGTTAGCTCCTTTCTCCCAAAACAGTTCTACTAGCGACTTCTACCCTAGTGGTAATATGATAGACGCCTATGAAATGGATAATGGCCTTGCTATTGATGATCCAACTAGTACTTTCGACCCTTCAAACCCATATAATGATAGAGACCCACGTTTAAGTTATTCTGTATTCGTTCATGGCGATTTGTTACCTGATGGCACTATATATGATCCACGACCTAATTTTGGCGGACGGGACGATATAAACTTAGGTTTTCAAACTACTGGAACTGGTTTCAATATCAAGAAATACGTTAATCAACAAGATTTATCAGATACCCAAAATAATGGGATTAATATTATTCTTATAAGATATGCTGATGTGCTTTTAATGTATGCAGAATCAAAAATAGAATTGAATGAAATAGACCAATCTGTATATGATGCAATAAATGACATTAGAGAAAGAAATGACGTAAATATGCCACAAATAGGCACTGGTTTATCTCAACAGGAATTAAGAGAGATTGTGCGTCATGAAAGATTAGTAGAACTTGCTTTTGAGGGACTTAGGCTTTTTGATATAAAAAGATGGCAAATAGCTCCAGACGTAATGAATGGAAAAATTCCAGGATTGACCTATACAGATAATAATGATGATTTGCAGACTTACTATATGACAGATTATCAAAGAGCATTTAGCGCGCCAAGAGATTATCTGTGGCCAATACCTCAAAAAGAAATGGAAATAAACCCCAATTATGTACAAAACACAGGGTATTAGTTAAAAAAATAAAATGATGAAAAAATATACATTTATTATATTAATTCTCGGCTTTTTGGTAAATGTTGAGAATTCCAATGCGCAATCAGCTTTCAAAAACGGAATACGGGCTGGTTTGTCTTTAGTTAATTTACATGGCGATAATGTAGAAAACAATCAAGAACTCTTATCTTTTAACGGAGGTTATTATGTTGATTATTCATTTTCTTCACATTTTTCTATTCAGCCAGAAATCAACTTAGTTTTTGAAGGAGCAAGTAAAGCAGAAGTAAATAGCTTTCCTTTTTCAAAGGTTAGCATTTCCTACATTCAAATTCCTGTTCTGTTTAAAATCAACCCAGAAATAACTTGGGCAGATAAAATTAAACCGTCCTTCTTTGTTGGTCCTGCTTTAAACGTAAATGTTTCAAAAGATTTGGAAGGTGAGATTTTTGAAAACGCTTCAGGAGCTTTTTCCCCAGAGCAAAAGGTTAATAGTACAGCTTGGGATTGCGTCTTAGGTGCACGAGCTACCATAAAGGACTTATACTTCCTAGATTTAAGATATGGTTATGGCTTATCAGACGTTTTTGAAAACGGAGATATAAAATCCCAAAGTTTCACATTGTCTCTAGGTTTCGTTTTTTAATTCCTTTATGAATTGAACTAAAGTTGTTTAGAAGAAGAAACCTAATAATTGTAATGCATTAATATTATGGTTTGTTTTTAGTTAGTTAGTTTGTAAATTGGGCTTGCCTAAAATCAAGCCCTTTTTATTTAGATCATAAACTGAAATAAAATTATTAAAAGCATTTAAAATCAAGATTAACAAATGTATTACAAGATAGAAACAATAAAACAGCAATATTTATAAAACCAAAACAATGAAAAAAACAGTATTTATTACAAAAATAGTATTGGCATTTATTTTATTACTAATGCTAAACTCATGGAAATCTTTTTCAGAGGAAAAGAAAACTGATGAAGTAAAAGCAAATCCTCCCAATGTTTTGATAATCATGGCAGATGATTGCACTTTTAAAGACTTACCCATCTATGGCGGAAAAAACGTAAAAACACCCAATATTGATAAACTAGCTTCCCAGTCCATGGTTTTTGACAAAGCTTATGTATCCATGTCCATGTGTACGCCCAGCAGATCCGAACTTTTTACCGGTTTATACCCCATGCGTAGTGGTGTTGCTTTCAATCACAGTAAAGCAAAACCTGGAACAAAAAGTGTGGTTCAACAGCTTGGTAAATTAGGGTACAGAACAGGAATTGCAGGAAAAATACATGTAGGCCCTGAAGATGTTTTTGCTTTTGAAAAAGTTGAGGGCATTGAAAGAAACTGCGTTTCATTAACAGCAAATTACGATAGTGCTGGGATGCTAGATTTTGTTACCAAAGATCCCGGTCCTTTTTGCTTATTGGCTACGTTAGTGGTGCCCCATGAACCATGGACGGTTGGCGATTACAAACATTTTGATCTGGACAAACTTATACTACCTCCATACATGGCAGATACTCCAGACACCAGACTTTGCTATGCTAAATATCTAGCTGAAATAGAGGTTTTAGATATTCAAGTTGGAAAAACATTGGATATGTTGGAAAAATCTGGAAAGTTAAAAAACACCATAGTTATTTTCACTAGCGAACAAGGATCCCAGTTTCCTTTCAACAAATGGACTAACTGGGATATGGGCTTACATACCGGGTTTATGGTGCGTTGGCCAAATAACGTAAAATCGGGCATAAGAACAGATGCCCTTATTCAATATGCAGATGTGCTGCCAACTTTAGTGGATGCCGCCAACGGAACGTTTGATGATGGCGAATTTGATGGCAAAAGTTTTCTAAAAGTATTAACAGGAGAAAAAACTACCCATAGAGATTTTGCTTATGCCATGCACAACAACATTCCTGAAGGCCCTGAATACCCAATAAGATCCATTACTGATGGCAAACACCGTTATATAAGAAACTTGAAAAACGAAACGTTTTATATAGAAAAACATTTAATGGGTGCCATGCCCGAAAACCAATATTGGCCATCTTGGATTTTTGAATCTGGAAATAACCAAAAAACATTTAGCCTGATAAACCGCTATATGAACAGGCCTGAGGAAGAATTTTACAATACGGCCGAAGATGAATATGAACTGAATAATTTGGCTAAAAACACAAACTATTTAGAAATAAAATCTAAGCTCTCCAAGGAATTGGACAAATGGATGACACAACAAAATGATTTGGGTGCAGTTATAGACACTTGGGAAGTATTCAATAACTCAAAATAAATCATCTTAAAACATGAAAAGCAAATAATAGCACAAATCGTCTCGCTTTGTTTGAATGCTACATTTCAATATTTTATCTTTGCCCTCAGAAAATTTAGGACATTATAAATGAAGATTTCATACAATTGGTTAAAACAGTTCATTAAAACAGATTGGACACCAGAGCAAACCAGCGAACTACTAACAGATTTAGGGCTTGAAGTAGAAGGCATAGACCTTTACCAATCGGTTAAAGGTGGACTGGAAGGCGTTGTTGTAGGCGAGGTTTTAACCTGTACACCACACCCCAATGCCGATAAATTAAAAGTGACCACCGTAAATATTGGAGCGGATGCGCCTTTACAAATAGTTTGTGGCGCACCCAACGTTGCCGCTGGACAAAAAGTGCCCGTAGCAACCATTGGCACTACTTTATATACAGAAGAAAGCGAAGCGTGGACGATAAAAAAAGGAAGAATCAGAGGTGAAGAAAGCTATGGAATGATTTGTGCCGAAGACGAATTGGGCTTAGGGAAATCACATGATGGCATTTTGATTTTAGATGAAAATTCTAAAGTTGGCACACCTGTCTCCAGCATTTTTGATGTTGAGAACGACCAAGTTTTTGAAATTGGATTGACCCCAAACAGAGCAGATGCCATGAGCCATTGGGGCACGGCTCGCGATTTGAAAGCCGGTCTTATTCAAAAAGATATTAATTTAGAACTCATCACACCTTCCGTAAGTGCGTTTCGTATTGATAACAGAACACTTAAAATGGATGTGGAAGTTTTTGATAAAACCTTAGCACCTCGCTATTGCGGGCTTACCATTTCAAATATCAAAGTAAAAGAATCTCCTACTTGGTTGCAACACCGCTTAAAAGCCATTGGATTAAAACCCGTAAACAATATTGTAGACGCGACCAATTATGTACTGCACGAAATGGGGCAACCGCTGCATGCGTTTGATGCTACCAAAATATCTGGCAATAAAATTGAAGTAAAAACACTTAAAACAGGGACAAAATTCATCACTTTAGATGGTATTGAACGTGAATTGCACGAAGATGATTTAATGATTTGTGATGCCGAAAAACCCATGTGTATCGCTGGCGTTTTTGGTGGGATTCATTCAGGCGTTTCAGAAACTACATCCAGTATTTTCTTGGAAAGTGCTTAT
>CAXBNH010000249.1:0-4804 GCA_963976905.1 uncultured Algibacter sp. | reverse complement strand
AGAAAAAGGCATCATTTCTGGGGATTTATCGGCTATTTTGATTGACAATATGCCTTTTTGGGCAGAATTTAGTAGTACACCGAGCAACAAGGTATCATTGATGAGCAATTGGGAACACAAAATGCAGGCGATTGTAAATGAAACCATTCAAGAGAATGTGACGAGCTTAGCAGGCGTGCCCTCTTGGATGCTCGTATTGCTCAATAATGTTCTGGAAACCACAGGAAAACAAAGCTTGCATGAGGTATGGCCCAATTTAGAGGTCTATTTTCATGGCGGTGTCAGTTTTACGCCTTATAAAGACCAATACAAAAAAATACTTCCCAAAAAAGATTTCAGGTATTATGAAATCTATAATGCATCGGAAGGTTTTTTTGCCATCCAGGATCAAAATAATTCCAATGAGTTACTATTGATGTTGGATTATGGTATTTTTTACGAATTCATACCTATGACTGTTTATGGGTCTTCTGATGAACAAGCCATTCCACTAAGTGATGTGAAATTACATGTAAATTATGCTGTGGTCATTACCACCAATGCGGGGTTATGGCGTTACAAAATTGGTGACACACTAAGGTTTACATCGTTAAACCCCTATAGAATAAAAGTTTCGGGAAGGACCAAACATCACATCAATGTTTTTGGCGAAGAACTGATTATTGAAAATGCCGAACAAGCCCTTAAAAAAGTATGCAAACGTACCAAAGCTGAAATTGTAGATTTCACAGCGGCACCTATTTTTATGGAAGGAAGGAAAAAGGGCGGCCACGAATGGTTGATTGAATTTAAAAAACAGCCCAAAGATCTTGATTATTTTAATGAATTGTTCGATAATGCCTTAAAGGCGTTAAATTCTGATTATGAAGCCAAACGCTACAACAATATTACTTTAAACAAGCCTGTTCTCAACATAGCACGCCACAATTTGTTTTACGATTGGCTAAAACGAAACAACAAACTTGGCGGTCAGCACAAAATACCAAGACTTTCAAACACCCGTGAATATATAGATGAATTACTGCATTTGAACTCCTAATAGCGTTTTCAAAAACCACTTGTATTTCTTAATTGACTTTAAACAAAAATCTTCTGAATAGCCCGATATCGATTAAATACACCCTAAAAAAATCCTTTAAACGAGTATTAGGCAACCTTTAATCTAAAAGATAAAAATAAAGTTTGCCAACATGGCTTTATACTATACTTTTAACAAAGTTTTCAAAAGATAAGTTTAAAAACTAATTGAAAATTATCCTCATAATGTCCTTTATTAATTAACATCCATAAATAAAAAAACCACTCTTTACGGAGTGGTTTTTTTGATTTATGAACGTGCTTTTATTAAGAAACCGCTTTCAGTTTCTTTAAAGTTGTTTTTGTTATTTTATCTTCAGCGTAAAGTTTGGTAACGTTTAGTTTTTTCTCATCATTGCTAGGCATTTCAAACATGGCGTCGGTTAGAATCTCTTCGCATAATGAACGTAACCCTCTAGCCCCAAGTTTGTACTCTATGGCCTTTCCTACTATAAAATCCAAAGCACCATCTGTAATAGTAAAATCGATGTTATCCATAGAAAACAACTTTTTGTACTGCTTAATGATAGCGTTTTTAGGTTCTGTAAGGATCGCTCTTAAGGTTTCTGCATCTAATGGATCCATGTGCGTCAAGACTGGCAAACGACCAATAATTTCTGGAATCAATCCAAAATCCTTTAAATCCTTTGGAATAATGTATTGCAATAAATTATTTTGATCGACCACATCCTCAGAAATAGAAGCACTATAACCAACAGCTTGCATATTTAATCGTTTGGAGATTACGCGCTCAATACCATCAAAAGCACCACCTGCAATAAACAAGATATTTTCTGTGTTTACCTCAATGAATTTTTGATCGGGATGCTTACGCCCTCCTTTTGGCGGTACGTTTACAACGGTACCTTCCAATAATTTCAACAAGGCCTGTTGCACACCCTCTCCAGAAACATCGCGTGTTATGGAAGGATTATCGCTTTTACGGGCAATTTTATCTATTTCATCAATAAACACAATGCCTTTTTCTGCTTTTTCCAAATTATAATCGGCCGCTTGAAGCAATCGTGTCAAAATACTTTCTACATCTTCGCCCACATAGCCCGCTTCCGTTAAAACGGTAGCATCAACAATGGCAAGAGGCACATTGAGCATTTTTGCAATGGTTTTGGCAACCAAAGTTTTACCTGTACCAGTTTGCCCTACCATGATAATGTTACTCTTTTGAATTTCAATATCATCTTTGGTAACGGGTTGCAATAAACGTTTATAATGGTTATAAACTGCTACGGACATGACTTTTTTGGTCATGTCTTGACCAATGATATATTCGTCTAGGAAATTTTTTATTTGTAGAGGTTTGCGAAGCTTCAATTCCGCAGACAGGTCGCTACTATCGGTTTGTTTGGACTCCTCTATAACAATACCATGTGCTTGCTCAATACACCTGTCACATATATGGGCGTCTAAGCCTGCTATCAGTAAGTTTGTTTCAGGTTTTTTTCTGCCACAAAACGAGCATTCTAATTCTTCTTTTGCCATTAATCTATCTATTTTAAGAAGGTGTCATTTGTTTTCAATCCCTCAAAAACAAGGGTTAAAGTTACAAATTTTTTATTTAATTACGGGCTAATATCTCGTCAATCATGCCGTACTTCTTGGCTTGATCGGCTTTCATCCAGTAATCTCTATCACTATCTTCATACACTTTATCATAATCTTGACCAGAATGTTTGCTAATGATTTTATAAAGTTCTTCTTTCAAGATTAATATTTCGCGGGCCGTAATTTCTATATCGCTGGCTTGCCCTTGCGCACCACCAAGCGGTTGATGGATCATAACCCTAGAATGTGTTAAACCACTACGTTTACCTTTCGCACCGGCACAAAGCAATACGGCACCCATAGAAGCTGCCATACCAGTACAGATTGTTGCCACATCTGGTTTTATAAATTGCATCGTGTCATAAATACCTAAACCAGCATACACGCTTCCGCCTGGAGAATTGATGTATATTTGGATATCTTTGGAAGCATCTGTACTTTCCAAAAACAACAATTGAGCTTGAATGATGTTGGCCACTTGGTCATTGATACCTGTGCCCATAAAAATGATACGATCCATCATTAAACGGGAAAACACATCCATGGCTACGGCGTTCATTTGACGCTCTTCTATAATATTTGGAGTCAAGTTTGTAGGGTACATACTACTCAGGATCTTGTTGTAATACGTGCTGCTGATCCCTTGGTCTTTTATCGCGAATTTTTCAAATTCTTTTGCGTAATCCATAATCTTTTGTAATTAATTTTGATTAAAGTCTTGACTTGCATCAAGATGGGTTAAAAACCTTTTATCCAAAGATTTTATTCTGAATAAAAAGGCGCTTAAATCAATTGATTTAAGCGCCTAAATATAAGCATTTATTCTTTACTTACTTATCGCCGTAAACTTCTTTAACAAAGTTTTCGTAAGTGATTTCTTTTACTTTAATATTCGCTTTTTCTTTGTACAAAGCAAGTAATTTTTGACTTACCAATTGTTCTGATATACGACGTGCTTCTTCTTGATTTGACAACACGCGCGCTGCAATATCATCTAATTCTTTATCCGAAGGATTCATTTGGCCAAACTGTGCCATTTGAGATTTTATCATCTCTCTGGCGTGATTTTTAATATCATCCATAGTCACTTGGATGTTATTATCTGTAATCAACTTACCTTCAATCAATTGATAACGCAAGCTTTTTTCAGATTTCTCGTATTCTTCTCGTGCTTGTGCGGCATCAATTTCTTTTTCTCCTGCAGTTTGCATCCATTTTGTAAGGAACTTTGCTGGCAAATCAAACTTAGTATCTTCAACCAAATGCTCGGTAACATCATTTAAAAGTTTTTGTTCTGCCTGTTGTGCAAATTGCTTTTCGGCATCTTCTTTTATTTTTTCTTTTAATTCTGTTACAGAAGTTACCCCGCCTTTACCAAATAGTTTATCAAATAAATCTTGATCTAAATCTGCCAATTCACGTTTGTTGATTTCAGAAATGGTAAAACTCACTTCAATATCCAAACCATGAACCGCATCGTGATCTACTTTTAAGGCGTGCATCAAATCATGATCGTCATTATAAAGTCCTTTGGTCTGCAATGCAATCACATCGCCACGTTTCGCTCCGATGAATTGTTTTTCAGTTGCTTTTCCTTTGAATTTATCAAGTGTTAAAGTTACCGTGTTTTCAATATCTTGTTCTTCGTTTTTATAAACGCCTGTGATTTCGCTGTCTTTTTCAACCACGTCTTGAGACACTAATTTTCCGTATTGTTTTTGGACACGCTCAATTTGTTCATCGATCATTTTATCATCTGCAACAATATTGTACTGTGTGATTGGTTTTTTGCTTTTTAGCTCCACTTCAAATTCTGGCGCCAATCCCAATTCAAATTCAAAAGAAAACCCATCGGCTTCCCAATCAATGGTATCTTGGGTTTTTGGTAATGGCTGTCCTAAAACATCTAACTTTTCTTCTGTTAAATATTTATTCAATGCATCTTGAAGCAATTTGTTTACCTCATCTACCAACACCGCTTTTCCATATTGTTTTTTGACCATGCCCATAGGCACATGCCCTTTTCTAAAACCAGGAATGTTTGCTGTTTTACGGTAATCTGTTAAGATTTTCTCTACCTTACCGCTATAATCTTCTTTAGCGATATCAACTTTTACTACAGCATTTAATGCATCAACGTTTTCTCTTGTAATATTCATTTTAA
>CAXBNH010000248.1:0-4817 GCA_963976905.1 uncultured Algibacter sp. | reverse complement strand
CAAAACCCCATTGTGCGACAATGAAATTTCCCCTGGTTGGGGATAGCTTCCGCCACCAACCAAGGCAACGTTCGAAATGGTATGATGAGGACATCTAAACGGGCGTTGTGCCATCAGTCCCGTATCTTTTACACGCCCTACCACGGAATGTATCTTGGTGGTCTCCAAAGCCTCATGCAAGGTCATGGGTGGCAAAATACTTGGCAATCGTTTAGCCAACATAGTTTTTCCAGCGCCTGGAGGACCAATCAAAATAATATTGTGTCCGCCAGCAGCCGCAATTTCCATACAGCGCTTAATGCCTTCTTGTCCTTTAACATCTGAAAAATCAAACTCTGGATAATTTAGGTTTTTCTCAAATTCCTCACGGGTGTTGATAATGGTTTGTTCTAATGGTTCGTCTTTATCAAAAAAATTGATGACTTGTTTGATATTATCAACACCGTAAACCACTAAATTATCGACGATAGCCGCCTCTTTTGCGTTTGTTTTTGGCAGTATAAAACCTTTAAAGCCCTCTTCCCTAGCCTTGACTGCAATGGGCAACGCCCCTTTTATAGGTTGCAAACTGCCATCCAACGACAGCTCGCCCATAATCAAATACTTATCTAGATTATCTGCTTTAATTTGAGCTGTTGAAGCCAAAATACCAATGGCCAAAGTCAAATCATACGCCGAACCTTCTTTGCGCAAATCTGCGGGCGACATATTGATAATGATTTTTTTACCGGGAATTCTGTAACTATTATTTTGAAGTGCTGCAGCAATTCGAAAATTACTTTCTTTAATGGCATTATCGGGCAGCCCTACCAAATGGTATCCGACACCGTTGTCTGTATTTACCTCAACCGTGATAGTGGTTGCTTCAACGCCAAAAACGGCACTTCCAAAAACTTTTTTAAGCATAGTGTTTGTTTATCGCTTAAATGTAAGAAATGTATTTTAATTTTCGACTTACTTATAAGCAGAAACAAAGAATCCCCTAAAACAGGGATTCTTGAATTGATTTCTTATTTTACTAATTCAAAAATTTAGGTTTTAAAACCAACATGGCCCAAGCCCAGTTTTGCATATCGGCAGCGGCATCTTTGGTTACACCCTTCAACTCGTACATTCCATCGCTTGGGAACAATTGGGAATAGCCTAACACCAAGCTGTAGCCTTTAATTTTTTTGGAATAAACTAAATCCAATTCAGTTCCCAATGATTTTTTACCACTTGGCAAATCTTGTTCGCCACTAAAATTTAAAGCCGTTATAGCTAAATTTGAAGTGTCACTTAAAGCAAAATTTGCGCTGACACGCACATCAAACAATCCAATGGAATTAGCATGGTTGCCTACGTAGAAATAATCCATAAATCCATTGAATTTGTGGTTGGTACCGTATAACGGGAAGAAAGCTTCGTTATCTGTACTTGAAGTATCATTTCCGCTAATAATTTCAACACCAGCACCCAACCCAACTTTTGAGGACGCTTTGTAA
The DNA here is from genome assembly GCA_963976905.1 of uncultured Algibacter sp. Classification (GTDB taxonomy): domain Bacteria; phylum Bacteroidota; class Bacteroidia; order Flavobacteriales; family Flavobacteriaceae; genus Pseudalgibacter. The sequence continues at coordinate 3,333 of CAXBNH010000248.1, read as the reverse complement.
CTAAAGTCCAGACCTAGCAAATAGGCCCCTTTTATATTATCGCCTGTTTGCAAAAAAGCATTGGCTGCAACTCCAAATTTTCCTTTTTTATAATCTAAATGCGTTCCCAAAGTTTGTAAGTTGTTTACACCATCTGGATTACTACCTGTATCAAATTTCTGGAACCCGTTGTTCAACAACAACAAACTGCCCGTAAAATTTTCCCAAGCTTGTTTCAGGTATAAATACTGCATGGTTTTATATGAAAAGAAACCTGTAGTGTTGTATGCCGTGGAAACCGATTGAAACCCCGTAGGGTTAGAATAATCTTGGCTAAATGCCAATCCTAGATCCGCCATAAATTTACCTTTATTGTATTTCAATAAAGCGGCATCATGGTTACGGCCTTGTTGCGCCCAATCCAGTCCACCAAAAATCCGTTGGTCATCATATGAAATCACTTGACGCCCTAATTTGGTTGCAAAACCTGCACCTAAATTAATTTCTGCCCAAGCTTGAAATACAGCAAAGGAATTATTTTGATCATAAGGCAAAATCTGTCTGTTTTCGCCCCAAACCATGATATCTTGAAAGCTCACATAAAATTTGTAGGCATCCACATTATACCCTGCATTCAATCGGATTCTGGTTGAAACCCCAAACCCTGGATCTGCGGCATCTGGAATGATGCTTCCAAATCCGTTACGGTATTCGGTACGTGCCCTAAATTCGCCATCTAAAGTAAATTGCGCTTGTGCAAATTGAACCATCAAAGTTACTATGCCTATTAATACGTATTGCTTTTTCATGTTTTTAAATTTTAAGTTATTCATTGTTTGATTTTGAGATGTCTTCGACTTACTTCGACTATGCTCAGTAAAAATCTCATGACCAGATATTTGAAATTCGTTTTTGTTCTTTGTTATTGATTGTTTTTAACGTGTAAATATAAAAGTGCTTGCTGTGCTGGTTTATGACATTTCTCATGTTTATTGCTTTAAAGGATAAATTTGTCTTTTTAATTTAATTAATGCTCTAAAAAGTCTATCAAGTGTTTTCTATATTTGTAATAATCATCATGTTCTAAAACGGTTTTACGAGTTCTTGGCCTTTCAAAATCAATATTTAGAACATCACCAATTTTTGCGCTTGGGCCGCTCGTCATCATTACCACACGGTCTGCTAAAAAGATGGCCTCATCCACATCGTGCGTAATCATTACCGCCGTGATTTTTTCCTTGTTCCAGATTTCAATTAAAATATCTTGAAGTTCGCCTCTGGTTAAAGAATCCAACATCCCAAAAGGCTCATCCAACAACAACACTTTTGGCTTTATGGCAAAAGCCCTTGCAATACCAACCCGTTGTTGCATGCCCTGCGATAATTCTGAAGCTTTTTTATGAAACGCATCTTCCAACCCCACTTTCTGCAAATAGTATTTTGCAATATCGTTTCGCTGTGCTTTGGTAGCATGTGGAAATACTTGATTTACGCCCAATAATACATTTTGAAGTGCCGTCATCCAAGGCATTAAACTGGGCGATTGAAAGATAACCCCTCTATCGGGCCCTGGCCCTTTAATACGTTTCCCCAATACCAAAATATAGCCACCAGATATCTCATTAAGTCCTGCAATCATAGAAAGCATGGTGGTTTTACCACAACCAGAATGCCCAATGATGGTCACAAACTCCTCTTTCATAATTTGAAGGTTCAAATCTTCCAAAACCACATAGTCCCCTTTTGGCGTAGGATACACTTTTTTAAGGTCTTTTAAATCCAGCATCACGGTAGAAACTGGGAAAAGCCCATTTTCCGTGAGGATTTCTGTTTTTTTGTTTTTTATCAACGTAGTGTTCATAATTATCATTTTTTAAAATCGTTCAACAAAACTCTTAGGTGCTAAATCCGGCAATACAATTAGGTCTTGTGATTCAGATTTTCGTTCATTACCAATGTCCATTAAATATTCGATAATGGCATTTCTAGTTTCCTTGAAATTTGGGTTGTCATTCAATTCCGTTTTATCCCTAGGACGCTCAATATCTATTTTAAATTCAGGCCCCAATGTGGCATTGGGGCCTGGGCGCAATGGAATAATACGGTCTGCCATGTAAATCCCCTCATCCACATCATTGGTAATCAGTAAAACGGTGCGCTTGTCTTTTCCCCAGATATTCAAAATCTCATCTTGAAGATTTCCACGGGTCAAAGCATCCAAAGCCCCGAGCGGCTCGTCCATAATTATCATCTCGGGTTTCATGGCCAATGCTCTCGCCACCGCTACCCGTTGCCGCATGCCGCCTGACAATTCTTTAGGACGCTTATTGATCGCTGGCGTTAAATTGACCATCTCCACATATTCTGCCACAATGGCTTTCAATTCAGCCTTGCTTCTCTTCGGAAAGGCCTCTTTAACAGCCATATAAATATTTTGCCCCACCGTTAACCAAGGTAGCAACGAGTAATTCTGAAAAATAACGCCACGCTCGTGACTGGTACCCGAAACCGGTTCGCCCTTAAACAGCACTTCGCCTTTTGTTGGGGTCAACAAACCATTAATCAAGTTTACCAAAGTTGTTTTTCCACTACCCGTAAAGCCCACGATGGCTACAAATTCACCTTCTTCAATAGTTAAATTGATATTGGAAAGCACTTGCGCTTCGTTTTCGCCCTGCCCGTAGGTTTTATATATGTTATTTAATTCTAGGTATGCCATTTTTTTATGTTTTTTGTTGATTCGTTTATTTGTTTAATGGGTGTTTATGTTTATTCGATTAAACAGTTCAACAGTTACACAATTATTATATTCCATCATTCTTATTAAAAGAAACCATGTTTTGAATAGTCAACATGATTCTGTCCAACAAAAACCCAATGCCACCAATAACAAACATGGCAACAATAATTTTTGAATTGGAATCAATAGCGCCGTTTTGGAACTCTTCCCAAACAAATGAACCCAATCCCGGACTTTGTGCCAATAATTCAATGGCTATCAACACCATCCATGCTACGGACAAGGTAATCCGCAAACCCGTAAATATTAAGGGCAATGAAGATGGCAATATCACTTTAAATATTTTTTGAAACGTGCCCAACTTCAATACTTTCGCTACATTGATATAATCTTTATCAACTGAAGCCACACCCATAGCGGTATTTACCAAGGTTGCCCACATGGAACACAATCCCACACTAATAAAGGATATGATAAAAGCACTATCAGACTCCGAGTTTTTGGTCAGGGTTTTTACAATCATAAAAACCAACAACATAGATAAAATAGATAAGATGCTAATTAAATTTGATAAGGCTCAACATAGAACTGACAATTTTGAATTTAAAAAGCTA
>CAXBNH010000247.1:0-4818 GCA_963976905.1 uncultured Algibacter sp. | reverse complement strand
TCCGCTTATTGTCATTTCTGAAAGACTTCAAAATAAAATTCAAGAACAGTTGGAATACCCTGTGGCTTTGGCCATGCGCTATGGCAGTTTGACCATTGAAAAAGGACTTCAGGAATTAGTTGATAAAGGTGTGGATGAGGTGCTTTTGTTCCCATTGTACCCGCAATTTGCCATGGCAACTACAGAAACCATTACGGTCTTGGCCGAAAAATTGCGTCAAGAGCATTTTCCTAATTTAAAAATTGAATCCGTTCCAGCGTTTTATAACAAACCCGATTATATCGAGGTACTTTCAAATTCGATAAAACAGCATTTACAAGACAAGAATTATGAGCATTTATTGTTTTCTTATCACGGCATTCCAGAACGCCATATTCGTAAAAGCGATGTGACCAAATCGCATTGTAAAATAGACGGTAGCTGTTGTGTAACACCAAGTAAAGCCCACGAGTTTTGCTACAAACACCAATGTTTGGAAGTGACCAGGTTGGTTGCTGAAACATTACAATTAAAAAAAGGAACATATTCAACGTCTTTTCAATCGCGATTGGGTTTTGATCCTTGGTTGTTGCCTTATACAGATAGAACTATTGAGCGTCTAGGGAAAAAAGGCGTTAAAAATATGGCAATCGTTACACCCGCATTTGTGAGCGATTGCTTGGAAGGCCAAGAGATTTTCCATGAAATGGGTGGTAAGGATTTTACAACGATTCCTTGTTTAAACGATGATGTAGAATTTGTTGCATTATTATCAAAATGGATCAAGGAGTGGGCAACATCTAAAACGGTACTCACATAATGGCAAAAGTGTCTTCACAGGATTTAGGTGAACAACCTATAAGTAAATTGCTAATAAAGCAAGCGGTACCAGCATCTATTGGTATTTTGGTAATGTCGTTAAATATTTTGGTCGATACCATTTTTGTAGGCCATTGGATTGGTGCCACAGCCATTGCCGCCATAAATGTGGTATTGCCCGTATCGTTTTTTATTGCAGCGTTAGGGATGTCTATTGGCGTTGGTGGATCGTCCATTATTTCAAGAGCACTTGGTGCATCACATTATGAAAAAGCGTTAAAAACCTTTGGAAACCAAATCACATTAACGTTGGTATTGACCATAACCTTGGTTGTTTTGGGGCTGACTTACGTAGATAGCATTGTAAACGCTTTTGGGGGTAAAGGTGCTATTTTTGAACCTGCGAAAATTTATTACGTTATTGTGCTTTATGGTGTGCCATTATTGGCGTTGTGCATGATGGGCAATACCGTGATTAGGGCAGAAGGCAAACCTAAATTTGCGATGTATGCCATGATGATTCCTTCGGTAAGTAATTTGTTGCTGGATTATATTCTTATTAATGTCCTGGATTATGGTATGGCAGGTGCAGCTTGGGCTACCACGTTATCTTATGGGCTTTGTTTTTTGTATATTCTTTGGTTTTTTCTTTCTAAAAAATCAGAATTAAAGATAAGTTTACCACATTTTGGGTTAAGCCCGAAGATTGTAAAAGAGATAAGTTCATTGGGGTTTGTTACGCTGGCACGTCAAGCAGTTGTGAGCATCACCTATTTGTTTATGAACAATATTTTGTTCGATTTAGGTGGCGAAACATCGGTTACCGCTTATGCCATAGTGGGTAGGATGCTTATGTTTGCCATGTTTCCCGTTTTAGGGGTTACCCAAGGATTTTTGCCCATTGCAGGCTTTAATTATGGTGCTCAAAATTTTTCGAGAGTACGCGAAAGCATCAATACGGCCATTAAATATGCAGCGGCCCTGGCTACGTTGGTTTTTATTGTGCTCATGCTTTTTCCTGAGACTATTACAAAAATGTTTACTACAGATTTAGAGGTTTTAAAACAAACCCCAAGTGCTATGCGTTGGGTGTTTGCTGCCACGCCCATTATTGCCGTTCAACTTATTGGTGCGGGGTATTTTCAGGCCATTGGTAAAGCCATTCCTGCATTGTTGTTAACATTAACAAGGCAAGGGTTTTTCTTTATTCCATTGATTTTAATCCTTCCAAAATTTTATGGCGAATTGGGGGTTTGGGTCTCTTTTCCAATATCTGATGTGTTGGCAACTTTGGTGACCGCTTATTTTTTAAATAAGGAAATAATCAATAACTTGAAACCTGAAAGCAATCCTGTTGAATCATCAATTTAAGCTATGGCCTATTTCTATTTAAAAGCATTTCATCTTATTTTTGTTATCACTTGGTTTGCAGGTTTATTTTATATTCCAAGGCTTTTTGTATATCAAATAGAAGCTTTCCATAAGTCCTCTCCAGACAAGGAAATTCTAGGCACACAATTAAAACTAATGGCAAAACGCTTGTGGTTTATCATCACGTGGCCATCTGCTATTTTGGCAATTTTATTTGGATTGAGTTTGTTTTATTTGAATCCCATGCTGATTTATCAACCTTGGATGCAAGTTAAATTGGCATTTGTGGTATTGCTCATCATCTATCATTTAAAAACACATCACTATTTCAAACAACTTCAAAATGATGTGGTAAAAAAATCATCCAGTTTTATGCGAATTTGGAACGAAGGCGCGACGTTTATCCTCTTCGCCGTGGTGTTTTTGGTGATTTTGAAAAGCGCTATCAATTGGATTTGGGGCGTTATTGGCATTTTTGTATTGGGGATTTTGATTATGTTGGGGTTTAAAATCTATAAAAATATTAGAGAGAAGAATCCAGAAGCTTAAAATGAAAATCATAAAACCTAAATCCCAAAGGCCAAAAAAACCATTGGAACTTGGAATTTTTGTTTTTTGGAATTTACTTTCAGTGGCTTTGGTTTGATTATTGCTATATTTAAGCATTATAAATTTTCTATTGACCAACAGAGAACAATACCTATAAACACTTGAAATTAAAAAAATTCTCTTTACGCATACGTATTTTCATCGCCATGATTTTACTGGTATTGGTAGCATCTATACTTATTGTAACGGTTGCCATCCGTCAATACAGTGAAGAGACCCAAGAGTATCATAAACAACGTTTGGAGCGTATGGAATATGCTATAAGAAGGCACCTCCATAATGTTATTAAGGAAACCTCGTATCCGGTCACTACAGAAAAAGTGCCTTTGATTTTTAAAGATGAAATTTATAGGGTTTCTGATGTCCATTCACTTCAAATTAATTTATATGATTTAGAAGGCACACTCTTGATTTCTTCTAAGGCAAGTTTCGTGCATGACACCATTCAAAAATGCTTAAGTGCAGATGTTTTAAATGAGATTTCAAATAAAGCAACACATAGATACATAGAAAAAAGCCAAGTAAACGGACAGACATTCCAATCGTCATATACCTATATTACGGACCAGAAATTTAAACCACTGGCCATTTTAAATTTACCTTATTTAGAAAACGATGATTCGCTTTCAAAAGAGTTGGATAAATTTTTGGAGCGCATCAGTTACACCTATTTTTTAGTTTTGATTATTGGTATCGGCATTGCTTTTGTGTTGTCCAAATACATTACCAAATCGCTCAAAACGATAAGCGATAAGATGAATGCAACACGTTTGGAAATGCGCAATGAAAAAATAGATATAGACGATACCAGTGAAGAAATCTCTGTGTTGGTAAAATCTTATAATAGCATGATTGACGAGCTGCAAGAAAGCGCCATAAAATTGGCACGTAGTGAGCGCGAACAAGCCTGGCGCGAAATGGCAAAACAAGTGGCGCATGAAATCAAAAATCCGCTAACGCCCATGCGATTAACGGTTCAGAATTTTCAAAGAAAGTTTGACCCTAACGATGCCGATATTTATAAAAAAGTAGATGAGTACAGCAAAACCTTGATTCAGCAAATTGATACCATGAGTTCCATTGCAGGGGCATTTTCTAGTTTCGCAAAAATGCCGGCGCAACAGAATGAAACCTTGAATGTTGTAAAAATAGTTCGATTGGCTTTGGAAATATTTAATGAAGAATACATTGTGTTTTCTGCAGATAAAGAAGACATAATTGCTAAGTTTGACAGAACACAGCTCATACGTGTAGTTACCAATTTGGTAAAAAACAGTATTCAAGCCATTTCAGAGGAGCGTCCGCCAAAAGTATTGGTGCATGTTGGCGCAGAAAATGAACATGTGGTTATTACTGTAGCAGACAACGGTAACGGTGTTTCTGAAGAAAACAGGTATAAAGTTTTCGAGCCAAAATTCACGACCAAAAGCAGTGGTATGGGGCTGGGGCTTGCCATGGTAAAAAATATTGTTGAAACCTATAAAGGCACCATCAGTTTTACATCGGAAGTCGGAAAAGGTACGGTTTTTAAAGTCACTTTTCCAAAGGTATAAGCTATTTTTTATTCCTGTTCGGTCATTGAGCCTTTCGGCTACGCTCAAGATAAACTAAAGTCGAAGTTAAGTCAGGATTCACTTAAAAACTAAAAGCATGAAATACAATAACATTCTATCCGATTATAAAAATGGGATTAATACCATAACCATTAATCGTCCCAAAAAATTAAACGCTTTAAATAGAGAAACCATTGCAGAACTTCACGATGCTATAAAAAGTGCCGATGAAGACAAAAAAACCAAGATCATTATTATTACAGGTAGCGGAGAAAAGGCTTTTGTTGCTGGAGCAGACATCAGTGAATTTTCAGATTATAATGTGGAAGAAGGCATAAAATTAGCGGCAAAAGGGCAACAGATTTTGTTCGATTTTATAGATATTCTATCTACGCCAGTTATAGCAGCAGTCAATGGTTTTGCATTGGGCGGTGGACTGGAACTCGCTATGGCATGCCATTTTAGAGTAGCAAGTGATACTGCCAAA